>JAITBO010000067.1 GCA_031283505.1 Treponema sp.
TTTGGCGCCATAGGCGGCGCGGGGGCGCTTCTGGCGGATCGTATCAAAGCGATGGAGGTCATCGCCTTTGACGACCTTGGCACGGAGGCCATACGCCGCCTTGTGGTGGAGGACTTCCCTGTAGTGACAGTCATAGACGGCAGGGGGAACGACCTCTACGAATCGGGACGGACGGAATATCTGCGGAGCCTCCGGGGGCTATAGCGGTCGTAAAGATTTGGACGCATCAGGCCTGCGGCCTGACCGGGCTATCACTCCAATCTTTTTTGCCCGCCGTGGGCGGCGCCCACGGCGGGCAAAAAAGGATTTCCGCTCTATCCCTTGCGCGGAAGATTTGGCGGCGCGGAACCGGCGATTACAGCCGGGCCGTCACCTGGAATTCGCCGAGGAAGACCGGGGCAAAACTGTATACATCGCCCTCCGGCAACAGAACGAAAAAGGCAGCAAGGGACCTTCCAGCGAGATACAGAGCACAGCGATCCCCTAAGTCCGGGTTTAAGGCTTATAACGCCGCCTTCCTGTCCGCCAAAGCGCCGGCTATGTCATCCAGCGCCATGGTCTCTTCCGAAAGCAGGGCATCGCGGTGTTCCCGCCGCCGCTTTTCCTTGAGCTTGTCAAGGACCTTCCGCTCCCTGGAGGCTTCGAGGAAGGTCTGCCTGGCGGTTTCCACCTTGAGTTCCGCTTCGGCGGCTTCCTTGAGGAGCCGGTCCCGCTCGGCATCAAGCCTGTTTATGTAGAGATCGTACCGCCGAATCTCGTCCAGGCCGTTTCCGGGCGCAAAGCGGCAGGAAGCGGCTCCGGAGCGGGAGGCGGCCACGGACTTTATCTGCTGTTCGACGGCGGTGAGGGCGCCCACGGCGCGGCCAAGTTCTATTTCCGCTTCCCTTTCCCGATAGGCGCGGATTTCAAGAATTTTCTCAAGGTCAAATCTAAAGCGTTTCATGCCTCTATGCCCGGCGCGGGATCGCTGCCGGTGGCGACCTCCCGCTCATAAATCCCGATTTCTTGGGGGGGAATCTCCATGCCGGCTATACCCGCTATCATCTTCAGCGTTTCCGCCATGGATGATTTTTCTTCTACCTCTTGAACAAGCAGGGATTCTATCGCTTGCCGTTTGACTATGGCCTCGTCGATGGCAGGGTTAGTACCCCCATGATACGCGCCCACGTTGATAAGGTCTTCCGCCCCGGCATAGTCCGCCATGAGGCGGCGTATGTACCCTGCGGCTTTGTTGGTCACCGGCCCGGATACCTTGGGCATAAGACGGGAAACGCTTTCCAGCACGTCTACCGCCGGGTAGTGGTAGGCCTGGGCAAGGCGGCGGGAAAGGACGATATGGCCGTCCAGGATACCCCGTACCGTATCGGCTATGGGCTCGTCCATGTCGTCCCCTTCCACAAGCACTGTGTAAAAGCCGGTGATGGACCCCTTTTCCGAATTGCCGCTCCGTTCCAAAAGCTTGGGCATGGAATCAAAGACACTGGGAGTGTAGCCCCGTGTGGCGGGTGGTTCCCCTGATGCAAGTCCTATCTCCCGTTGGGCCCGGGCAAAGCGGGTTACCGAATCAAAGAGGAACATCACGTCCAGTCCCTGATCCCGGAAGTATTCGGCCACTGCGGTGGCGACATAGGCGCCCCGCAGCCGCGCAAGGGGAGGCGAATTGGAAGGGGTAGCCACCAGGACGGACCGGGCAAGGCCGCCGGGTCCCAGATCGTTGGCAATGAAGTCGTTGAGTTCCCGGCCTCGTTCCCCTATAAGGGCGACCACATTGACATCGGCGTTGGTGTTCCGGGCTATCATCCCCAGGAGGGTGGTTTTCCCCACGCCGGAACCGGCGAAAATACCCATCCGCTGTCCCCGGCCTATGGTAAGAAGGCCGTCTATAGACCTGACACCGGTGGAGAGCCGCCGGAGAATACGCGGACGCGATGCGGCGTCAGGCGGGTTTGCCAGGGCCGGATAGCGGAAGACCGCGTCAATACCCCCCTTCCCGTCGACGGGGTTTCCCATGCAGTCCAGTATACGTCCCAGGAGCTTATCCGACACCGGCACCTCAAGCCGGCTTCCGGAAGCGACAACCCGGCAGCCCACTTCTATGCCGTCGGTCTCCTCGTAGGCCATGAGCTGCACCGTGTCGTCCCGGAGTCCCACCACTTCGGCGTGGATGATTCCCCGGCCCTTGGGCACTTCAATGCGGCACATCTCGCCTATGACGGCCTGGGGCCCCCTGCTCTCTATGAGGAGTCCCTGCACCTTGACGATGTGGCCGGAGCATTTGACGGGATCGGTTTTTTCGGCTGTTTCAAGGTATTTCGACATCATTTCCAACGCGCTAAAGGGTATTTCCACCGAATCCGGCCTGAGTCCGACCGTTTTTATATCATTCAACAGCTTCCCCGCAGCCGGAGGCATCATCAGGCTCCTTCGGCGGCGCTTTTCGCCCTGCCTTTGATGGGAGACATAGCGAGGATTTTGTCTTCAAGTTCCGCAAGCTGGCTGGAAATCCTGGCGTTTATCTCCCCAAAATCGGTTTCTATAACGCAGCCCCCCGAATCTACGGTGGAATCTTCCACTACCTGTATGTCTTTAGCGCCTTCGGCTATTTTGATGAAGTCTTTAATATGTTCTGTGGTAAGTTTTACATCAGCCAGGTTCACCCGTATAAGGATATTCCCCCGTACCTTGAGCTTTCTGAGGGCCTGAACAACATTGGAAACAACCACGGTACGCTGGCTTTCGGAAATGGTTTTGATCACCTTCCGGGCGATGAGGAGTACAAGATCTATTACCTGCTGCTCCGTTTCCTCAAGGATTTCGGAACGCTTGTTCTGCGCCCGTTCCAGAACCGTATGGGTCCGCTCTATGAGCCGCCTGACTTCCGCCTGGCCTTCGGCAAAACCGGCTTCCCTGCCGGTTTCCCGGCCTTCCGCTTCGGCCTTCTTCCTGTCCTCCTCAAATGCGGTCCGCGCGGATAGGGCCGTCTCTTCCGCCTTCTGGTTTGCCCCGGCTATGACGCGCTCCGCCTCCGCTTCCGCCTTGCGCTTAATCTCTTCCGCATCACGCCTGCTCCGTTCAATTTCCTGTCCTGCCCGTTCCTCCGCCGCCTTTACGACAGCCTCCGCTTCCGCCCGGGACCTGCGGAGCATGGCTTCCTTTTCGGCCTCCCAGCGGGTCTTAAAGTCTTCCGCTTCCCGCCGCAGTTCTTCCACTGTGGGACCTGAGTATTCTTCTATCATTTCGGACATAACCAGATCTTCCCTGTCCGCAGAGCCGGACGCCGGATGTTCCGGTTCGGAAAACCCCCGGGGAAGATCGAGAAAAATCGTAGAATCGCTGACGACGACTTCGCCGGGCCTGAATACCGCTTTCGCCATTGTCTACACCTAAACGACCAGTTCGTCTTCACCGGAACGGGCGATAACAACCTCGCCGGTATCTTCCAGTCGCCGGATGATGGAAACGATCTTCTGCTGGGCTTCTTCCACATCCTTTAGCCGGACGGGACCCATGAATTCCATGTCTTCCTTGAGCATACCCGCAGCGCGCTTACTCATATTCTTGAATATCTTGTCCTGCACTTCCGTGTCTACGGATTTGAGGGCCTTGGCCAGTTCCTGAGAATCCACTTCCCGCAGGACCTTCTGAATATCCCGGTCACCGAGGAGTACGATGTCTTCAAAGACGAACATACGCTTCTTGATCTCCTCCGCCAGTTCAGGATCCTCGTCTTCCAGAGCCTCAATGATCTGCTTCTCCGACGCGCGGTCCACCAGGTTGAGAATCTCCACGATGCTCTCCACGCCGCCTGCGGTGGTGTAGTCTTCGCTGGACAGGGTGGACAGCTTCTTTTCCAGGACCCGCTCCACTTCCCGGAGGACTTCCGGGCTTGTGCGGTCCATGGTAGCTATACGCCGGGCCACATCGCTCTGAACTTCGTGGGGGAGGTTTTGCAGGATGATCGAAGCCTTGTTCGGTTCAAGATACGCAAGGATGAGGGCTATGGTCTGGGGATGTTCCTGCTGAATGAAGTTGAGGAGATGGGCGGGATCGGTGCGGCGTATAAAGTCGAAGGGCCGCACCTGAAGGCTTGAGGTAAGCCGGTTGATGATGTCTATGGCCTTCTGGCTTCCCAGGGCCTTTTCCAGAAGTTCCCGGGCGTAGTCGATACCGCCCATGGTGATGAACTGGTTGGCCATCATCAGTTCCTGGAACTCCTGGAGTATCGCGTCCTTCTGTTCCGGTTCTATGGTTTCAAGCCGGGCGATCTCAAAGGTGAGGGTTTCTATCTCGTCTTCCCTGAGGTACTTGAATATCTCCGCCGAAATATCCGATCCGACGCTCACGAGAAAAATGGCGGCCTTCTGCCGGCCCGTAAATTCCTTGCCGCCTTTTTTCTTGGACTGGGAAGATCCAGAACCTTGGGAAGCACCGGTCGCCTGCGCCATTTTCTATTCCTCCATCAACCAGGTTCTGATAAGCTGGGCCACATCCCCGGGATGTTCTTTCGCCATATTGATAGCATTCTCCTGGAGTTCCATCCGCCGCTTTTCTTCCACCGACATGGAAACTTCCACCCCTTCGTTCTCCGCTTCCAGGAGGGCGCTTTCACGCATGGCCTGTTGCTGCCGGGAGAGTTCTTCTTCCCTGAGCCGCCGCCGCCTCTCCATTTCCCGGGAAATAAGGCGGAATACCACAAAACCTATCAGCAGTATCGCCGCCCCAATAAGGACAAGCATTAAGGTTTGCTGCATCTGCTGTTCCCGGAAATAGGCGGCGTCTTCTTCGCTGAATTCCCTGGCCCGGTCAAACCGTATGTTCCGTACCGTCACCGAATCGCCCCGGCCTGCGCTGAAACCAACGGCGTCCCTGATCAGGGACTCGGCTGAGGCAATGTCTTCCGCCGATATAGGGGCATATTCCCTTTCGATGGAACCGTCGTCCTGAACCACGGGCTTCTTCCCGTCATATTTCCGTTTCCAGGTGCCGTCTATATTCACCGACACGGTAACCCGGTCTACGGTAGGACTCCTTTCCTCCTGGATCTTGCGGCTGTTGACCACTTCGTTGTGGGTGTTGGTGGTCTGGGTCACCTCTCCGTAGAGGTTGGACATATCCCGAAAGGCGGGGGTGGTCTGGCCTTCCACTCCCGGAGGACCTTCGGGGTTGAAGCCTGTCCCCTTCCAGGCGGTGCTGGAAGTAGATTGGGAGATGGTAACGGACTGGGTAAACTGGGAATCGTCATAGGGAAGTCCGGGGGTCCGTTCCTTCAACGTAATGGGGAAATACTCTTCGGTATCCACCGCCTTCCTGGACATATCCATATCGATCTTGATGTTGAGATCCCGGACCCGGTCAGGGGTAAAAATCTTTTGCAGGGATTTCAGGATATCTTTCCGGTACTGGTCTTCCAGGTCCCGCACAATTTTGGTTTCCCGCTCGATACGGCTCAGGCGATCCCATTCCGTAAGGCCATTAAAATCATTCAGCACCAGGCCGTTCAGATCGGTAATAACAATGTTGTCGTCCTTCAGGCCCTCCACGGCGAATTTAAGAATCTTCTGGATACCTTCGATCTTTTTCCGGTTTTGGGTAATATCGCTGCCCGGCTTCGGAGTAAGGATCACGCTGGCGCTCACCGGCTCCTGATCCGACAGAAACAGTGTCTTTTCGGGAATATTTATGACAACGCTGGCATCGTCCACATCGTCCAGGGCCTTGATATGGTCCGTCACCATCCTGGTAATGGCCCGGCGTACATTCACCTTCCGTTCAAAGTCGGTGATGGTCCACCGGTCCCGGTCAAATATGGCCCAGGGATCCGTTCCCGAAGGAATCAGATCTTCCCGGATCAGGATGGCCCGCATACGCCGGGCGGCGGCTTCGTCACTTACCATGATGGTTCCATCCGCGGACACCGAGGTTTTGACGCCCTCCTGGTTGATCCTGGTAACGATACGGTCCAGGACCGCCTCGTCCCGGATAGGCGCGTCAATAACCGGAACCATACTCGGCGACGAAGAAACCGTCACCAGAACGGCGATACCGCCTATGGCGATGGCCACGACAGCGATGAGGACGATCTTCTGTACTATTGACCATTTGCCCCAAAGACCCGCGATTTGTCCGAATAGTTTTTTAAAGAATTCGTTCATATTCCCCTCCCCAGAAGAACGTGAAGACCCGCGCCGGAAAAACGTGACGCCCGGTCTTTAATTACCTCGTATTTATTATATCTCTCCACCCCTGGACAATACGATTCAATATCGTCCTGGTGATGTTGAGAGACATACTTGCCTTAGCCTGAGCTATGGTGATGTCATGACTGTCAACAGATTCGGGATCGACAATAGCCTGCTGAATAAGGCCGTCGGCGAACTGTTTTTCCGCGCTAACCACGTCCAGCGCCCGGAGCATGGCGTCCTCAAATGTGCCGGAACGGATCGCCGCTTCCGCGCCTATCTTGTTTCCCAGTTCCGAAACCGCCCCTCCCCTGCCCTGGACCTTGCCTGCGCCAAAGGTATCGCCGCCAATGGTATAAGGGCCGTTTTGGGGGACCATGTGTTTAGGATGGGCGATCTTCATGGAAACCTTATCGCCCTGTACCAGTTCAGGCCGGTAAATCGTCATCTGTTACCTCCCGCCTATTTCCAGGGCCTTGAGGAACATTGCCTTGGACCCGTCTATGATGGACGCGTTGGCTTCATACGCCCTGGACGCGGCGATCATGTCCACCATTTCGGTAACGATGTCCACATTGGGCATCTCCACATATCCCGCCCTGGGACCGGTTCTGATGGCGTCGGGATGGGTGGGATCGTACACCAGCCGGAGTTCCGTAGCGTAGTCTTTCTGCACTTCCGCGACCCGCACTCCCTTGCCCGCGCCGTTATCCAGCATTTCCGGCAGAAAAGGAGAACGCCAGTAGGGTTCCTCCGCCCTGGGCCGCAAAACCACCCGGCTCCTCCTGAAGGGACCCCCCTCGGCGGTACGGGTGGTGGAAGCGTTGGCCATGTTGTTGGCGATTACGTCCGTGCGGAACCGCTCGGCACTCATTCCGGAAGCCGCTATATTAATCGAACTGAAAAGCCCCATATCCTACTCCTACCTCAACGCCAGTTCTACCTGGGCAAACTCAAAGGCCTGACTCTGGGCCATCAGGGTATACGCCATCTGATTCTCCAGGGCCAGCATGACTTCCTGTTCCGAGTCAACATTGTTCCCGTTGTTCCGGGAGGCGCTGATGTAATCCAGCGTCCGCCGGGGCTCCACATCCCGGTAATCCCGTTCCCGCCAGTTGGGGATGTGCCTGGGATCGGTCAGCTTCAGTTCCAGAGGCGGCCTCTGTTTTTCCGTATCCAAAGCTCTCTTCAACTCGCTCTCAAAACTCACTTCCGACCGTTTGAAATTGGGTACTTCCGCATTCGCCAGGTTGTTGGCAATGACGTTCCGCCTAATGAGGTTCGCGTCCATGGCCCGATGAAGCAAATCCACAGTTTTGGTGAAGGTATTCAACATCCGGTTCTTTCCTCTCTCTTAATCATCGGTACTTTCAGACCGGGGATTAAGGGGCCGCCGCCAACAAAGGTCATAAAATCAGTAATTTTACCTTTACAAAGATTTTTCAAGAGAATTTGGGCGCATTTCCGGCGCAAAGCGCCGGAAACCGGGCTTTCCGGGGTTCCGCTTCGCTCCATTCTTTGCGCGGGGCGCAAAGAACGTTCAAACCCAGAGGGTCTGCCGCCCCTCCAATCCCTTGCGCGGCAGATTTTCAGGCAGTTATAGACCGGTAAATGTAAAAATGCCGTCATAAAATATACCTTCCCAAATCCTGATCCGTCACCAGATCCATGAGCCGTTCGTGGACATAGGCCTCGGTGATGGGAATTTTGACCGGGCTTATGTCCGGCGCCTCAAAGGAAAGGTCCTCCAGCAAGGCTTCCATGATGGTGTGAAGCCTGCGGGCGCCTATGTTCTCCAGCTTTGAATTCACCTCCGCGGCAAGGACCGCAAGACATTCTATCGCTTCCGGCGTAAATTCGATCTCCACCCCTTCGGTAGCCAAAAGCTCCGTGTACTGCCTCGTCAGGGCATTCTTGGGCTCCGTAAGTATCCTGAGGAATTCGTCCTTGCCCAGGGATTCCAGTTCCACCCGCAGGGGAAAACGGCCCTGAAGCTCCGGAATCAGGTCCGAAGGCTTGCTCACATTGAAGGCCCCGGCGGCAATGAAAAGGACATGATCCGTATTGACGGGCCCCCACTTGGTGGTAACGGTGGCCCCCTCGACGATAGGGAGTATGTCCCGCTGCACCCCTTCCCTGGACACGTCGGGACCGCCGCCCCGGTCACCCTTGACCGCTATCTTGTCTATCTCGTCGATGAAGACTATGCCCGTCTCCTCCACCCGCTGCCGAGCTTCGTCGCTTACCCGGTCCCGGTCTATGAGTTTTTCCGTCTCCTCGGCGATAAGGATTTCCCGGGCGCGGCTTACGGAAACAAGTTTCGTCTTCTTGTTGCCCCCAAAGAAACCGGCTATCCCCGAAAGGCTCGATTCCAGCTCTTCCATGCCGCCGCCCAGCATCTCAAAAGACGGCAACTGGGGGTTCTGGCTCACGGTGATTTCCACCATACGATCTTCGAGCTTCCCTTCCCTCAGCATGGTCCTGAATTTTTCCCTGACAAGATTATTGCTCTTGCTCCCTTTCCGCCCGTTGGCCGCTTCTCCGGCTTCCGCGTCCCCGGGGGACTTATCCTCAATCCCAGGGTCTCCATCCCCATCTTCGCCGCCGTTGTCCCGCCTGACCGGGATGCCCACCTGTATGGCCGCCCCCATGAGGGCGGGGCCGGGCCCTCCGTCATTGCCCGGATTAATGGAGTAAACCCCCATGGGCCGTACCATCGGCGCGGAACCCGGCTTGCTTTCCCCCTTGGGCTTTTTCCCCGTTCCCGGAAGCAGCAAATCGAGAAGGGCTTCCTCGGCCCGCTTCCCTGCTTCTACGGTAACGGATTCCTGCATCTCCTGTTTTACCATCTGAACACCCGCCGCCATAAGATCCCGGATCATGGATTCCACATCCCGGCCCACATAGCCGACTTCGGTATACTTGGTGGCCTCCACCTTGATGAAAGGGGAACCCGCCAGCTTCGCAAGCCGCCGGGCTATTTCGGTCTTGCCGACCCCCGTGGGGCCTATCATAAGAATATTCTTGGGCGCTATGTCTTCCCTGAGTTCCGGATCAATCTTAAGCCTGCGTATCCTGTTCCGCAGGGCTACGGCCACCGCCCGCTTCGCCTTCTTTTGTCCAACGATGTACTTATCCAACTCGGAGACAATCTCCCTGGGAGTCAGGCGGTCTAAATTCTGTTCGGTCTTCTTTTCATTCATCATTAAAGCTCCTCCAGAGTAATCTGATTGTTGGTATAAATACAGATGTTACCCGCTATACACAGGCTCCGTTCGGCGATTTCCTTCGCCGTCAGGGTACTGCCGTCCAGATACGCAAGAGCCGCCGCATAAGCGTAATTGCCGCCGGAACCTATGGCCAAGGCATTGTCCGCCGGTTCTATCACATCTCCGGTGCCGGAAATGAGCAGGGTCTTGTTTCTGTCCGCCACGAGAAGCATGGCCTCAAGACGCCTGAGGTTACGATCCGTGCGCCATTCCTGGGCCAGCTCCACCGCCGCCCTGGTGAGGTCCCCGGAATATTCCTTGAGCTTTCCCTCAAAGCGATCAAAGAGGGTAAATGCGTCCGCAGTGGCGCCGGCGAAACCGCAGAGTACCTTGCCGTCCAAAAGACGCCTCACCTTGCGGGCATTGTTCTTCATCACCGTTTCTCCAAAGGTTACCTGCCCATCGCCGGCCATGGCGACTTTGCCGTCCCTGCGCACCGCTATCACCGTGGTGGAACGGATGACGGGATATCCGCCTTCCGTCCGGCTGTAATTACTGTTGTTTCCGCCCTGTCTCTTCATGGTATATCCTTTTACTTTCTTTATATTAGCAACTGCCGTTCATTTAACCCCGCGATCCGTGGGGATGAGCCTCCGAATAAACCCGTTTAAGCCCTTCGATGTCCACATGAGTATACCGCTGGGTGGTAGAAAGACTGGCGTGGCCCAAAAGTTCCTGTACCACCCGTACATCGCATCCCGCATTCACAAGGTGGGTAGCAAAACTGTGGCGCAGGGCGTGGGGATGCACGTTCTTTTGCAGGCCGGACCGTTCCGCGTATCTGGCGATGATCCACCGCAGTCCCCCGGTGGAAATGGGGCCACCCCGCCGGTTGACAAAAAGGCGGTCCGTGGGACGTTCCGCGGGGATACGGCTTTGCCTTGCGGGGAGCCAGTCCGCCAGGGCTTCCCGGGCTTCTTCGGAAAAAAAAACGCGGCGTTCCCTGTTTCCCTTCCCTATTACCCGGGCCCCGCGCAAATCCCGCTCCAGATCGTTCAGTGAAAGAGAAGCGGCTTCGGAAACCCGCAGGCCAGCGGAATACATGACGAGGATCAGGGCCTTGTCCCGGAGCGGCCAGAGCATCTTCTTTTCTTCCGGAAGTTCCGCGAATTCCGCCATTTCTTCTTCCCAGAGGAAAACCGGCAGAGAACGGGGCGTCTTGAGGTTCCGCAAGGCGGCGGCGGGATCATCGAGCCGAATGTTCAGCCGCATGAGCCACCGGTAAAACCCCCGGATAGAAGAAAGAGCCCTGTTGATACTGACCGCCGCGTTCCCCCGTAAGCTTGCTTCGCCTATAAACCCCCGCACATCGCCGCTTTCCGCATTCACCGGGTCCCTGCCGTTATTCACGCAGTAATCCTCAAAACGGGAAAGGTCCTGAGCATAGGCGCGCAGGGTTTCCGCCGAGATCCCCCGCACGGAACGGAGATAGGCAAGATACTCCCGCATCTTTACGGATTGTATATCTGTACAGGCGGCAGTCTCCCGTTTCGGTCCCGCCGCCTGAGTCTTCACGCTATTCTTCATTAAGATCGCCCTTCTGTCCGCCTTCTTCACCGTCTTCGGAATGGAGATAGTCACATTCAGGATTTATACAGGATTTGTGGGACCCGTTCCTCTTGTCGTATTTTTCCACCAGAAACTGCCCGCATTTGGGACAACTGATACTGGTAGGCTTAAAATGACTGATAAAATCGCAGTCGGGATAATTGGCGCAGCCGTAAAATTCCTTTCCTCTGCCCCGGGTCTTCCGGGCCACAATGTCCCCGCCGCATTTGGGACATTTCGCCAGAGGAATAGATTTGGTGTTCCTGCACTCGGGAAAACCTGAGCAGGCAAGAAAGAACCCAAAGCGGCCAAGTTTCTTGACCATAGGCTTGCCGCATTTTTCGCACACATAATCTGTTTTTTCATCCAGGGAACCCTTGTAGGACTCAAGGGTCTTTCCCACCTCGTCCACCCTATTCTTAAAGGGATCGTAAAACTCGCGGATTATTTCCGGCCAGTCAACCTCATCCCTGGCTACTTCATCCAGTTTGGTTTCCATGGAAGCCGTAAAGTCCACGTCCACCACGTTGGAAAAGTATTCCACCAGCATTTCGTTGATCAACTTTCCCAGTACGGTAGGGACAAGCTGCTTGTTGGACCGGGTTATGTAATAACGATCCTGAAGAACCGAGATGATGGGGGCATAAGTGGAAGGCCGGCCTATACCTTTGTCTTCCAGAGTTTCGATGATGGTAGCATCGGTGTACCGGGAAGGTCCACGGGTAAAATGCTGTTCGGAATGAAAATTTTCTACTTTGATGTGATCCCCGGTTTTCAATTCGGGATAGGTATTTCCCTTTTCATCTTTGGAAACAAGGTGTTTCATCACCTTGTAGAATCCCTTGTCGATGATCCTGGTCCCGGCAATGCGGAAGATTCCCTCTCCTGCCTTTATGTCGGCACTCAGTGTTTTGGTCCTGGCGTTTTTCATTTGGCTTGATACAAACCGTTCCCAGATAATCGAGTAGACTTTGTACTGATCTTTGGAGAGATGATCCTTTATCTCGTCGGGCGTATAGATTACATAGGTAGGACGTATGCCCTCATGGGCGTCCTGCGCTTTTTTTCCTGCCGAATATTCCACAGCCTCCTGAGGAAGGTCCTGGGGATACTTCTCCTTTATCCAATCGCGGACTTCTTCCACGGCGACCGGAGAAATTCTGACAGAATCGGTACGCATATAGGTAATGAGTCCCACACGGGAACTGCCTATATTCACTCCTTCGTAAAGCTGCTGGGCAACCTGCATAGTTTTTCTGCCGGTAAATCCCAGGCGGTTGGCGGCGGTCTGCTGGAGTTGGGAGGTAGTAAAGGGCGGCTTGGGCCTGATGGACTTTTCGGTTTCCCTGACATCCGAAACCACGCAGTCGGCGTTTGAAACCTGATCCTTAATGGCGTTCACCGCCGCCTCGTCCTTGAGATCGGGCTTGTTCCCCTGCCAGGACACAAGCTGGGCGGTAAAAAGGGAACGCCCCACCCGGAAGTCCGCGTCGAGGGTCCAGTACTCTTCGGGAATGAAGGATTCGACTTCTTTTTCCCGTTCGCAGATGAGGCGCAGGGCCACGGATTGCACCCGGCCAGCGGAAAGGCCGTTCTTCACCTTCTTCCACAGCAGGGGGGAAAGATTATACCCTACCAGCCGGTCCAAAATTCGCCGGGCTTTCTGGGCCTTTACCATGGATTCGTCGATGATCCTTGGCTTGGCCAGGGCTTCTCTGACGGCATTGGGAGTTACCTCGTCAAAACTGACCCGCTGAATGGGAACCTTATCCGACTTGGCCATAATGGCGTTTTTAAGGTGCCAGGCTATGGCCTCCCCTTCCCGGTCCGGGTCGCTGGCCAGAAGCACTGTCTCCGCTTTCTTGGCGTCTCCCTGAAGCTCTTTAAGAAGTTTGGCCCTGCCCCTGACGGTGATATACTCAGGCTCAAAATCATGATCCACATCAATGGCCATCCGGGATTTGGGAAGATCGATTAAATGTCCCTTGCAGGCCTTTACCATAAATGAAGGGCCCAGGTATTTCTCTATAGTTTCCGCTTTGTGGGGAGATTCCACGATGACGAGAATCTTTTTATCATTTTTTGCCGCGCTTTTTTTACCGGCCTCTTTCTTTTCACCTGTCTTTTTGATCTTTACCGCCATACCCATTTTCCTCATAACCCTATATTCAGAGACCGCGCCAGGGACGAGGCCAGATCGGATCCGTCTGAAAGGATACTATCCACGTTTTCCCCGCTTATTTCAATGCCCCATTCGGCGAAGATATCCCCGGCTCTCCGTATAACCCGCCCTCCGTCTTCGGCAAGGGCGCGGGTCCCTTCTCCCCGGGGCGAAGAAATACCCGCCGCCGCCACCCAAAGGTCCCTGCCCTGTTCCAGGGCGAACCGGGCGGTAATGAGGGCTCCCGACGAGGCAGGCGCTTCCACGATAAGAACGCCCCGGGCCAGGGCGGCAATGATCCGGTTCCGGGCGGGGAAACGCCATTTAGCCGGCTCCGTCCCCGGAGGGTATTCGCTTACCAAAGCCCCACCGCTTTCAAGGATAGACCGGGCTATCCCCCGGTTTGAAGCCGGAAACACCATGTCCGGCCCGGACCCCAGAACCGCCAGGGTTTTCCCACCGCCGGCAAGGTTCCCCCGATGAGCCATGGCGTCTATACCCAGGGCAAGTCCCGATACCACGGGAACACCCCCCCGCCCCAACTCCAGGGCTATATCGTAGGCCTGGGCCATCGCGTATCCCGAAGGCCGCCGGGTCCCAACCACCGCCGCCAGAGGTTTCTCCGGGTCCGGGAGTACGCCCCGGTAAAAGAGCGCCACCGGGGGATCGTAAAGTTCCCGGAGCAGGGGCGGATAGGCGCTTTCGGCATAAGACACCCACTCTATCCCCCTCTGCCGGGCGGCCCGGGCGTCTTTTTCTGCCCGCATCCTCAAAGCATCCATAGTCCAGGGAAGATCCCTGCGGGGCGCCCCCAGGATTCGGGTTACATCCTCCCTGGACAGCTGGGTGAATTTTTCCTCCCGGTCAAATTCCTTGCACAACTTGATCCGGCAGGCATCTGAATATCCGGGGATTTGCCGGATGATCAGATCCAGGAGACCCCGTCCGCTATCCATAGTATATTTCCATAACGCGCTGCCTGTTCTGTTCCGCCTCCTGCTTCTTTTCAGAATCTTTGGTGATCGAAAGAATACGGTCGTAGAGTTCCAGGGCCTCCCGGTAGCGGGAAGTCATGTAACAGGCCCGGGCAAGAACAAACATCCCGTCCACATCGTTTACCGCAAGTTCCAGAAATCGCGTCAGATGGGGAATGGCGTCTTCCGGGCGGTCAAGGTCGAAGGTATACAACACTCCCAGGGCATAACGGGGCCGGCTGTAGGCCCCGTCAATGCCGATAGCCGTAAGAAAAGCGGATTCCGAAAGGGCGTAGTACCGATCCCTTTGGGCCATATCCGGGGTTCCCTTGGCAACCCTGGCGGCAGAAATCCCCGCAAGATAACGAAGAGAGGGGTCCTCGGCGTTGTAGTTCATGGCCTGTTCCAGGGCATCCAGGGCTTCCAGGTGAAGCCCGCGATCCTGAAGCCGGACAGCCAGTATCTTCCAATAAACACCGGTCTGGGCGGCGTCCCGGACATGAGTTTCAATCCGCTTCTCGTAGAGGGCCAGTGCGTCTCTGAGGCCCTCAATCGTTTCAGGAGGCCCGCCCCTCCCCGAAATCCCGGCAATACGCGAAGCCATGTCGTTCCGGGCCTGATTTTTCCGGATGTTCAGAAAAACTGTCACTCCGGCGGCAAGGATCACCAGCACCGCAACGCCAAATACGGCTTCTCTCCTGATTTTCATCATGTCCCGCCTTTTAGTCCGGGGAACCGGAATGGGTTCTGAGTTTAGGCAAATAACGCCGGTGGTTTTCCCTGAGCATAGAGTTATCCACATGGGTATATATCTGCGTAGTGGCCAGGTCCGCGTGACCCAACAGTTCCTGTACCGACCGGAGGTCCGCGCCTCCCGAAAGAAGCTCGGTAGCAAAACTGTGACGCAGGCTGTGAAGCCGGGAACTCATGCCGGTTTGTGCAGTAACCCCGGCGTAGTTCTTCCAAATCCCCTTTCGGGAAAGCCGTTTTCCCGTCCTGCCGATAAAGAAAGCACTGCTCCGCCTGCCCCCCGCCAATACGGGCCTGGCCTCTTCAATATATCGCTTGAGCCAGGCATTGGCCTCACCCCCAAAAACCACGAGACGTTCCCTGCCGCCTTTCCCGTGTACCCGCGCTGTTCCCTCGGAAAAAAAGACATCTTCCAGGTTCAGCGCGACCGCTTCCGAAACCCGGATGCCTGACGAATAGATGAATTCAAAAAGTGCGCGATCCCTGAGTCCCATCGGAGTACCGGTATCCACGGAATTAAGCATTTCGTCAACGAGTTCCCGGGGATGTACGGAGGGAAGACGCCTGGTTCTCCGGGGACCTTCCAGAAGGGCCGCCGGGTTGTCGGGGCGCAGTCTTTCCGCCACAAGAAAACGGTAAAAAGAACGGAGTACGGAAACAGCCTTTCCCGCAGACCGGGAATCAATCCCGTCCCGGTTCCGGCGCAAATCCATATACCGGATCAGATCCCAGGAATCCGCCTGTTCCGGCGCAAGCCCCTCGCTTTTAAGCCAATCCATGAAGAAGTTCATTTCAAAGCGATAGGTCTCCGCAGTCAATGGGGCACGGCGCTCCACCGAAACAAGATGGGAATAGTACTGATCCGGCAAGGTCCGTTCATGCGCCAAATTATACGTCCTTTGCTCCGGAACCAAATCTTTCGGCGTCCTTTTCCTTGTTGTATTTCCGATCCCGAAGCAGGGTCGGCACTTCGATGTCATCGTCCCGGTAGCCGCGCTGCGAAAGATAATTGGGAACGCTTTTTGTCCGTTCGGTAATGCTCATAAATTCCCCATAACCTATGTAATCACTTTTTCCGGCTTTTGCCGTTTCCTGCGTCTTTTCCTGGGATTGCATCTTGATCGTGTCATTAACAAAACCCGTAGCGATGACCGTTACCTGTATTCTGTCCCCCAGTGACGCGTTCACCGTTTGGCCGATGATGATATGGGCGTCAGGGTCGGCGTTTTTGGTGATATAGTTCATTACTTCCTCGTATTCCATGAGGGCTATGTCTTCGCTGCCCGAAACATTGACCAGTATATGCCTGGCCCCTTCGATGGAATTGTCTTCAAGGAGGGGATTTTCAATCGCATTTGCGGCGGCCTGTTCAGCCCGCCCATCACCGTTGCCGAAACCTATTCCCATCAGAGCATCGCCCTGATCCTTCATGGTAGTCTCCACATCGGCAAAATCGAGATTCATGTCTCCCAGAATGGTGATGAGTTCCGAAATACCCTGTACACCCTGCCGGAGTACGTCATCGGCCATCTTAAAAGCTTCCTTGATAGGAGTCTTTCTGTCAACTATACGCATCAAATGCTGATTGGGAATGACAATGAGGGTGTCTACCGCACTCCTCAGCTTGGCAATCCCCTCTTCGGCAAGCTGCATTTTGTACCGTCCTTCAAAGACAAACGGTTTGGTTACTACTCCTACGGTTAAAGCGCCGCTCTCCCTGGCTATTTGGGCGATTACCGGCGCGGAACCCGTCCCGGTCCCGCCCCCCATGCCTGCGGTGACAAAAACCATACGCGCCCCTTTAAGGGCGTTGGCGATCATCTCCCGATCTTCCTGGGCAGCCTGCTCACCGATATCCGGTTTGCCCCCCGCGCCGAGTCCCGAAGTAAGCTGAGAACCTATAGGAAGCTTAACCGGCGCCTTGCATTCATTCAGCGCCTGTACATCCGTATTGGCCGCGATAAACTGTACCTGCTGTACTCCGCACTCAATCATACGATTGATCGCGTTTGAACCGCCGCCTCCGGCTCCGATAACTTTAATGATAGTCGGTCCCGGTTCCGATACCATCCCGTCAAATACATGGATATTATTCATAGTCCCCTCCCAAAACAGTTGGTTTAAATTTTATTTAGAAAAATTCCTTTCTGAGCCAATCCGCCAATCTGCCGAAAAGCGAAGTCTGTCCTTTTTCCCGGGGATAGGATTCCCCTCCCCTTTCGGGAACATTCCCGCGTTCCCTGTCGTTCCCCGAAAGTACCAATCCTATCGCGGCGGCGTAAGCCGGGCTGCGGTATTCATCCACCAGGCCGCCCAATGAATTAGGCAGAGGAATACCGATTCTAACCGGTATCTTAAAGACATGAGCAGCCAATTCCGCAGCGCCCAAAAGCTGCGCGCCTCCGCCGGTCAGGACTAGCCCCCCGCCCAAAGGCCGGGTCAGGGGAAGCTTGTCCAGCTTTTCCTTTACCATTGTGAAAATTTCTTCCATCCGTGGCAGGATGATCTGCATGATGTGGGACCTGGGGATAGACAGGGGCGGACGGCCCCCGACACCGGGAACAATGATGTCGTCGTCTCCCTCCAGGAGTTCTTCCCAGCAACACCCGGCGTCAAGCTTGATCCGCTCCGCCGTCTCAAATGAAAGATGAATAACCTCAGAAATATCGCTGGTGACCCGCACCCCTCCCGCAGGAATAGTAGTAGTGGAAAAAGGCGTTCCCTGGGAATACACCAGCACGTCCGTAGTACCTCCGCCCAAATCTATCAGAGCGCATCCCAGTTCCTTCTCCTCCTCGGTCAAAACAGCCCGGCCAGCGGCCAGAGACTGGAGGATGAGATCGTTAGCCTTGAACCCGGCGCGGTTGACACATTTGATGAGGTTCTGGGCGGAAGTGACGGAACAGGTGATGATGTGCACTTCCGCTTCAAGGCGGACGCCTATCATATCCAGGGGATCCCGTATAGCTTTCTGATCATCTACAATGTAGGATTGAGGAATAACCTCCAGTACCTGCCTGTCCATGGGGATAACCACCGCCCTCGCCGCTTCAAGGACGCGGTTGAGATCGTCCTTTCCTATTTCCCTGGTCTCCCGGTTCTTGCCGGTTACCGCCACAACCCCCCGGGAATTAATCCCGTCAATGTGGCTTCCGCCTATGCCGGTCCAGCAGGCATGGACATCCCGGCCACTCATCATTTCCGCAGCTTCAACAGCGGCCGTCACCGATCTTAGGGTAGCTTCGATGTTTACCACTACCCCTTTCCGGAGGCCCGAAGACGGACTCACCCCTACCCCGGTTATTTCAAGAGTTCCATTTTCATTGCGTTCGCCGATGACAGCGCAGACTTTTGTCGAACCTATGTCAAGGCCGACAACCAAATCATCATTAACCAGAAGACGCCTCCTTCTCCCTGTAAGACGCGGTACCGGTCCGTAAATCAATTTCTTCGGGCAGTACGCCGTCCGCCGAACCCAAAACATCGATCATCAGGATCATGTGTTTAAGGGTATCTTCATCCACATCGGCTTCTACCCGGAACCTTACCGGACTGTGTACCGGATAGAGAATCAAATCAAACCTGTCGAAGGTCTTTCTGTTTATACGGATTTCTGAAACCGCTGTCAATAGCTCAGGAGACGCGGCGTTTATCCGGGCAAGCGAAGAAAGAAAGGACTCAAACATTCTGGGAAGACGAGTCCCCAAACCCGGTTCAGAGAAAACAAAACCGGAAATAAGCGGCACTGACGGAGAAAACGCAGGAACGCCGCCGCTGTTCCCTATTTTAACAATCACCCCGTAACGGTCAAAGTAGACCGGCTGCGTTCTGCCGCCTATTTCCGTCAGGGACATGGCCGCAATCTTTCTCGGTTCAAGCTCGATTCGTACCGTATCAGGATACTGTTTAACAACCCTTGCGGACTCCACAAGATATAAAGCCTCAAGTTTTTTTCGGACTTCTTCCACATTCACCGTCACAAAGGAGGATCGGGCGCTTATCCCGCCCTGGGCCAGGACAGCCGCCCGGTCGATACCGGGAATCCCCGACACGTCAGCTATTGACAAAGGAAGAAGCGCCGTTATTCCGAAAAGCCAGAGAAACTCCACGCCCAGAATACCTGCAATCACCAGGAGAATCCGTTTAAGCCATTTATCAATAACCGGCCCTGTCCCGGCTTTGGAAGGCGCAGCCTTATCCGTTATGGTATACTCAAGGGGCAAAGCTCACCTCCGGTTCTTTTTTATGCCGGGACACATTGGTGATTAACCCGGCCATGATAAGGGTGGTGGCCAGGGAAGATCCTCCTGCGGAAAAAAACGGCAGGGGGATTCCTGTGGCAGGCAGCGTTCCCGAGACCACGGCGATATTGACGAGAACCTGGAAGCAGATCATGGTTACAAGACCAAAGGCTAAAAGACGCCTGAAGACATCTTCCGAATGCAGAGCGGCCCTGTATCCCCGGTACGCGAAAACGGCAAAGATTATGAAAAAAAGCAGTACGCCCACATACCCGAATTCCTCCGCATAGGAAGAAAAGATAAAATCAGACTGAATTTCCGGTACGCTTGCTATTTTTTTTGTACCCTGGCCTATTCCTTTTCCCCAGAACCCTCCCGAACCTATGGTCAGGCGGGAAGAGCGGACCTGGTAGCCAGCGCCCAAGGGTTCCCAATCCGGCCAGAAGTAACTGATAAACCGCCTTAGGCGATGTTCCTTGCTTAGTATCAGAAGCGTCGAGACGGGAAGCAGAATCATTGCGGCGCCAAAAAAATAACGGAGTTTGACTCCCGCCATTAAAAAAATAAAAATCCCGTTAAGGGCGATAAACAAGGCGGTAGAAAAATTGTTCTGGAGGGAGATAAGCACGAAAAACAGCGATGTTATCATTGCCGGGGGCAGCACTCCCCTGGCAAACGAATCAATCTGTTTCTGCTTCTTGTCGAAAATATGGGCAAGGTACAGAGGCAGTATCACTTTCACCAGTTCTGATGGCTGATAGGAGGAATTCCCAATGCTGATCCACCGGGAAGCCCCGTTTTTGGCGGTCCCTACTCCGGGGACAAAAGTCAAAACACAAAGCGCTACGGTTCCAAGAACCATAAAGAAGACTGCTTTCCGCAAAAAATTCAGAGGTATAAAAGCCGCCGTGATAAAAAGGCAGATCCCTAAAATTCCCAAACGAAGCTGCCGGCTGATAAAATAATATCCGTCATCAAAAAAACTGTTTGCAAACGCAAAGGAAGAAGAATACAAGGTTACAAGCCCTATCCCCGTAAGAAGGAAAGTACAGGCAATGAATACCTGATCTGCATACAATCTTCGTCCTGGTTTTTCCATATTCAACCGGTCAGTCATTCCTTTCCCCTATTGAATTTTCAATGTTGACAAGGCTATAATAGCAAAGAGTCCGCCGAGAATCCAAAAACGGATAACTACCTGCGTTTCCGCCCAGCCGGACAATTCAAAATGATGATGGAGGGGAGCCATTTTAAAAACCCTTTTCTTTCTGAGTTTATAGCTTGCTACCTGTATGATGACCGAAGCAACCTCCAGCACAAAAACTCCACCTATGATTAGAATCAGTATTTCTTTCTTAATGATAAGAGAAATTGTGGCGATAACCCCGCCCAAAGAAAGGCTCCCTACATCTCCCATAAAAACCTCGGCAGGATGAGCGTTGAACCAAAGGAACCCCACGCAGGCCCCCACCATCGCAAGGCAGAACACTGTTAATTCTCCGGCCTCAGGGATATAGGGAATCCCAAGATAGGCGGAGTAATCAACCCGGCCCGAAATATACGTAAGAACCGCAAGAAAGACAAAAACAAGGAGCAGCAGCCCTGATGCAAGGCCGTCAAGCCCGTCGGAAAAATTCACCGCATTTGACTCTCCGACCAGAAGCAGTACCGCAAAAGGTATCCAGAGGACCCCCATATCCGCTACAGGGTTTTTGAAAAAGGGCACATACAGGACGGTAATTTCATCCCCGCCTGAAAAATACAGAATTAGTGTTATGATTAGGGCGATGACAAACTGTCCGGAAAGCTTTGCCCAAACCGGAAGCCCTTTTGAGTTATGCCGGGTAACTTTGAGAAAATCGTCGATAAAGCCAAGCAACCCGAAACTCAAAAGCGCCCCAAGGGTAAGCCATACCATGCCGCTGTCCCAATCCTGCCAGAGGATAACCGCGACAACCATTGAAAGGATGATGAATAATCCGCCCATGGTAGGAGTCCCGCCTTTACTGAGATGGGTGGCGGGCCCGTCGTTCCGAACCGCCTGCCCAACCTTGAGTTCTTTCAGGGCCTCAATGAGATGGGGGCCTACGATAAAACAGATGAGCAACGTTGTCAACGCCGCATAAGCTCCCCTGAACGTAAGGTATTGAAACACGTTGAAGGGGGTAAAATATTTAACTAAAGGGTATAAGAATTCCAAAAACACTTACACTACTCCTTTTTCCGCCGGAACAAACGGAGTCTCACCGGCAAGATCTATCCCCGTCACCTGTTCCAGAGCGCAGCCACGGGACCCTTTAAGCAGGATCAGGTCCCCGGGTCTGACATAACCTTTCAAAGCGCCGGACAGCTCATCCATAATATCGGTATGAAACCAGGGTATCTTGCGGACGATTCCGCTCCCGCCGGAAACCAGGGCCTCGGCGGAAGTCCTGGTTTCCGGTCCAAAGAAAAATACCATGTCAGCCCCGGAAGCCGCCAAAAGCCGGCCTATCCTGGCGTGGGCTGCGGCGGAAGCCGTTCCCAGTTCCAGCATGGAACCGATAACGTACACCCGGCGGCCCGGCCAGTCAAGATTGTCGCAGAAGCCTATGGCCTCGGCCATTGATTCGGGATTGGCGTTGTAACAGTCCCGAATCACCGTTACCGGACCGGGGATGATCTCGCTCCTTCCGAACAGGGCTTTCACAGACGCGAGGCCGTCGCGGATGGCCCGGGAAGTCACAGGAACAAGGCGGGCTATAGCCGCCGCCGCCATAGCGTTCCTCAGGTTGTGACTCCCCGGCAGACCGAAACGAACCGAAATCCCCTCCCAAGTAATTTCGGTTCCCTCCAGTCCCAGGTCTTTTACTTTTTGAAATTCCTCAAGGGTTTTGGGGCCATAAAAAACAACCCGTCCCCGGACGTTCCCGGCCATGATTTCCCGAAAATCGTCATCTTCGGGAATCAGAGCCGTCTCGGTTCCGGAGAAACGAGAAAAAATCTGCATTTTCTCATTAAGGATTGCCTCGCGGGTGCCGAAAAATTCGATATGGGCAGTCCCGATCATGGTAATAAGCGCTATTTGAGGATTAAGTATCCGGGAAAGAGTGGCGATTTCTCCGGGTTTGCTCATCCCCATTTCAAAAATACCTACTTCGTGATGGGCCCTGACCTCAAACACGGACAGGGGCAGCCCGGTTTCGGAGTTAAGGTTCCCCCGGTTCATGACCACCTCTTTTTCCCGGCCTATCATGGCGGCGGCGATCTCTTTGGTGGTCGTTTTTCCGGCGCTGCCGGTACACCCTATTCTCAGGAGGCCGGGAAACCCTTCCAGGTATGCCTTGGCCGCGTCCTGGAGTCCTGCCAAGGTATCTTTCACCACAAGGAGGGATGCGCCGGCTTTGCGGGCGCTTTTCTCAAGGTCCAGAGAAGCGTCCTCCAGGCGGGAACGGGCGATCATCGCGCAGCCAGCCCCGGCCCTGAATGCCGCTTCCACAAAACGGTGACCGTCAACGGACGTGCCCGGCAAGGCGACAAAGAGAGAACCGGGTCTAACCACCCGTGAATCTATATGTACTGAAGTAAATCCCTGTCCCGCGCCGGGGAACGCAATGAGTTCCCCTCCTGTGGCTCTGGCCAAGGTCTTATATTCCATCAGAAACGTGTCATCCATCGCCTCCCGGCCCTCCCATTATTTTTATCTGCAAAACCTCTTCAGGCGGTTTCTTGACCAGTCCAAGGTCTTTCTTCGCAATATTTTCTATACGTTCCGATGATGAAAGCACGGCTATCCCCGCAATGAGCCGTTTGTTGTTTTCCACCCACTCTTCCTGTAGGGATTCCAGTTTCTTAATCTCCCAGGTAAGCTCGGTATACCTGACAGACTGCCAGGCGGCGGCACCCAGACACACGGGAATCGTCAAGGTAAGTACATACAATAAAATTCGCCTGCTCATGCTCCATCATCCTCATCGCGTATTTTTTCCACCACCCGGAGTTTGGCGCTGCGGGAAGGCGGATTGGTCCGTACTTCTTCATCAGTAGGAACAACCGGTTTCCCTGTCAACAATTTAAGAACCCGGCCTCCCCTACTCTCACATATCGGCGCTTCCGGGGAAGAGATAGAGTCCCTGATCTTCTCACGAAAGAAATTTTTCACGATCCTGTCCTCAAGGGAATGAAAGGAGATCACACCTAATTTTCCCTCGACAGCCAGGACCTTCAGGGCCCCTTCCAGAAGTTCCCGCAGCCGGTCCAACTCTCCGTTAACGGCTATGCGCAGAGCCTGGAAGGTTCTGGTCGCCGCATGGGCCTTTCCGTGCCGGTAAAACGGCGGGACCGACCTCTCCACAATCTCCGCCAGAACTGCGGACCCTGTGATGGTCCCCTCTGATCTGGCGGCCACTATGCCCCGGGCTATGCGCCGGGAAAACCGCTCCTCCGCGTTTTTGTAGAGGAGATCCGCAAGGTCCCTCTCCGAAATCCGTTTCAAAAGCTCGGCGGCGCTGGACCCGCAACCAGCGTCTATCCTCATATCCAACTCTTCATCTTTCCTGAAGCTGAATCCCCGGCCACTTCGCTCATAATGATAGAAGCTCACCCCCAAATCAATGAGGATGGTGTCAGGCCGCTTCTCATCCCGGGGAAATCCGGCGAAAAAATCCTGAGCCCAGCCTGAATAATACTGAATCCGGTCCCCGAATTCTTTGAGCCGTTCTTTGGCTATGTCCTGTATGGTCCTGTCCGCGTCTATACCGATAATTCTGAGGCCCGGAAACCGGGACATAAAAATCTCAGTATGTCCCCCTTCCCCAAGGGTAGCGTCAACCATGAGTTCTCCCTCGTGCCGGGGGGCAAGGTATCGTACTGTCTCCTCCGGTAATACCGGCGTATGGACAATTTTCATAAATCTCCCAAATCTTCCTCAGGATACGTTCTTACAACGTACCTATAAAGCCCCTAACTTTTTTATCGCGGCCCGTATCCCCTGCTCGCTAACCGCGTCAAATGCCTTGAATGCATCAACATCCCATATCTCCATATAGTCCCCCTTTCCCAGGATAGAACATTCCCGGCTTAATCCGGCGTAATCCCTAAGGCTCTGGGGAATGGCGATACGACCAATCTTGTCATACTCAGTATCCTGGCTGGGAACGATAAACCGATAATGAAGTAAACTCGTCTCCTCCATGTCCAAGAGCTGAGGGTTCAGTATCTTTTCAGATAACTTTTCCCAGTAATCCGGCGGCAAAACCCATACGCAATGTTCCAGTCCCTTGGTCAGGACAAGAGTCGATGTCTCAAGGCGTCCCCGAAAAACAGAGGGAATACTAATCCGGCCTTTGTCATCCAAGGTATTTGTATAGATACCGCTAAATTTTACCACGATTATAAAATAATTCCCCTGTTTTACGCTAATTTTCCACCTGCTGTTCCTATTGTTATGAATAAAAGCGTAACCGTCAAGAAGGCAAACCGTAAAATAAATAGAAAAAATGGATTTTTTTTCAGCTATGTACTACACAAGGGTATAGGCCGCCCTAATCCTTGTATTCACGGTAAAGGTCCGGTATGCTGAAAATCATGTCTGAGAAGGATTGGAAGGCGCTGTCCGGGGTTTCCGTTGCCACATCTTATGCCGGGGCCTGAACCTGACGCGCCCCTGCGGACGATAGGGACAGAGCGGGAGAGCAGCCTCCACCGTTCCCTGAAAACGCGCTACGCCGGCCCGGAAGGCCAAACCGAAAAAGCGGTGGGGGCCTATGTCTGCGATGCCGTAAGCAGTTCCGGGGAAATTATAGAAATACAGACCGGCAGCTTTGGCCCCCTGAAGCGCAAGATAGAGGGCTTAACGACTTACGGGCTCGTCAGGATCATACACCCCATTGTCGTCCATAAAACCATAGAGTTGCGGGAAAAGGACGGCGCCCCGGTACGGGTGAGGAAAAGCCCCCGCCGGGGAACCGAGTGGGACCTCTTCAAAGCCCTGCTCTATGCCCCCCTCCTGCCTCTGACCGGGGGCGTGACCATAGAACTCGTCATGGTAGATGTCCTGGAAAAACGGGTCCGGGACGGACGCGGCTCCTGGCGCCGCAGGGGAGACAGCATCGCTGACCGGGAACTCTCCGCATGGCTGCGGGCCATGCCCCTTTCCGGAAAGCGGGACTACCGCGCTTTCGTCCCATTCCCCCCCGGAGAGGAATTCACCGTCAGTAGCCTGGCGGAAAAAGCCCGCATCCCCCAAGTCCTGGCGGGGAAAGCTCTTTATGTACTCACAAAAATCGGGGTGGTGGAACGGATCCGTAAAGCCGGTAACGCGTGGGTCTACCGACTGGAAGTTTAACCGCAATTTAACCCTTGGCGCGGAGAAAATTTTTTAACAACAATGGACCCGGACCTGTGGCTTAACCGCAGACCCGGGCCCGCCGATACGGAGGAGAACCGTCCGATAAAGATTCCCTAAACTACCACGCGTCGCTCATATCGTCGGGATCACGGTCGTTCTCGGCAAAAAGATCGGTAACGGCCCGGAGATCATCGAAGTAGATGTAATAACTACCCTGGGCCTCCGTAGGATCACAATTAACACGGAAACCGGTGACCCTGATCCCCATCTGGTTGTTGTAGTGGTAATTCCGCTGGACAATGCCGTTTCTGCCGTCTTCCGCCTGGGGAGGTATCGCAACGGTCAGGCGTTTCCAGCCCTGGAAATTCAGCTTGCCTACGTAAAGCTCATAGGACCGGCCAAAATAATCCTGGATAAGGATACTCAAAGTATGGTTAAAGTTACGGCCCGCCACCCATACCGAAATGGTCTTGGCGATCCCCTCAATGGGAATGGGACGAACCGGATAAATGGTAAAACTGGTATGCCCCCTGCGAAGAAAATCGACACGAGTACCCAACACGTATTTATCCGGAATGTCCATGTCCTTTTCGTCCTCAATAGGCTGTTTACCCGAAGGGCCGCCCGCAAACAGCCGACTCATGGTATACCCCGCATCGGAAGACATAGTAGAAAACCAATAGCCTTCATGTTCGAACCTGTCAACCGAAATTTCTTTTAACTGCTGTTGAGCGGACTCTACCCCAAGAGATTCAGGATTAGGGGAACCAACTTCCTCTTGTTGAGCCCACAGAACCCCCGTAACCACAAGCAATACCGCTATAATAATTCCGTATCGTTTCATCCACGGCCTCCTTAATTAGTCCCCGAACCGGTATTCCAGAGTTCCTGAACCCTTTCCGGATCAGCCAACTCATCTCCGTCAAAAATCGATTCAAACTTATCAGTAAGTACCTTAAATTGATCAAAATATATATAGAAATCGTTCACCGGTTCACTGGGCGGCGTCCAGATGCGGAACTTGACGAAACTTAACCCCGCATACTTTGGAAGCACCTTTTTACTCTGGGGAATACCGCCGGGAACTACAGCCTTAAGGTTTTTCCACCCCTGGAAGCCCAAGGTTCCCAAGTTAATAACATGGACCACTCCCCGGTAATCCCGAACATAGGCTTCAAGATTATAACTGAGATTGGAACCCCAAACCCACATATCCAAGACCTGCACCCGGCCAGGAATAGGAATCTCCACTGGTTCAGGCCCTTCTTCGCCTTCTCCTTCCCCGCCGCCGGAGGCCACCGGATACACGTCGATCCAGTTGTAACCCTGGCGATCAAACTTGCCGTGTATACCCAATATCTTGAGTTCTTTCCCTTCTCTGTTAGAACCGAACAGAGCCATAGGCCATGCCGGAACATAACTTATCTGGGGAAAAGTCTCTTCATCGGTTTTAGTGGCAAATTTGCTGGCCGCTACCTTCCATTCGTAGGGGGAATCACCGTCAAATGAGTCTAAAACAGGGGAATCCAGACTAACGGTATTCTCGTCCCCAAAAACTGCCGCAACCGTGACGACTGCCATCACAATTAAAATCAACCAAAAAATTTTGAAACTGCTATGTTTCATCCCATACTCCTTTTTCTGTATGTTAGAAAAGAGGTCATTCTGATTATATTTCCTTGTCGTATCTTTGTCAAACCTTCCAAGAGGCTTTGCTTGAATAATATTACAAATCCCCGCCTGTCTCCCGGACTATTCCCCTGATTTTCCGTAAAAACTCCTTCTCCGGCATTCTCTTTTTTAAGACCAAAGCTCTTGAGGGAATACTCTCATTTCCCCGTTTTCCCACTGCCGACTCTGCCGCCGCAGCCACCTGCGCCCAAGGCGAATCGTCAAAAACAACCCTGACCATACTGTTTGTCAAAGCCGGATCCAGCCAGGAAAACAGGATTACCGGCAAACTCAGGCTCTGACTGAAGAAAGATTCCGCCGCTCCGGTCAGTACCGCACAGGCAACATCGCCGGGAACGGTATAGTCAGTCCCGTTCCTCACATCAAGAGGAGCGCCCAGGTACCCTTCGGCTGCAAGCCCCCGCTTAAAGGCTTCCCAATCCTCCGGGGAAACCAAATCGTCCCGAAGAAACAGAATCTTTCCCGCCTCTCCTTCGGCCCCGTCCTCCGACTTTCGGTTCATGACAAAAGCCGCCGCCGCCCGGCCCATCCTGGAGTAATCCCCCTCCGTATCAGTCCTGATAGCGGGTAGCCCCATATCCTCCGGAAGTTCGCGTATCCGCCCGGAGAGGATTACCGCCGGGATACCGGGGTAATTCCGGGTATACTGTCCAGCCTCCCGGTAATACCGGTAGGGGAAAAGGACGCAGTACGGTTTTTTTGAAGCGGACTCTACCGCGAAAACCGCCACGTCAATTCCGGCGTCTTCGGCTATTCTGACGTTTTTTACCCGCCGGAAAAGCCTTAAAGACGCTTCCGCCTGCATCTTCATTCCCCGGAACCTTCCGTAGAGTTGGTCATAGACACGATCCGTAACCAGCAATACCGGCGGGCGAAGGGTAAACACTATTCCTATTATAAAAATCGGAATAAATGCTAAAAACAATAGCGGTTTTTTGCTTTTTCCCTTCCGGTTCATCAGTATTATTGTATGCATCCTGCCGGGACCTTGTCTATGCCAAATCCCGAAATGCCTCATTTCAAAAAGTAACCGAAAGGCTGGATGCCTCATTAAGAAAAAAGTAACTTTAGGCCGCCGCTTCCCTTCCAGAGGAAGAGGACAGAGCGGCGACGGCCTCCCGCAACGCAAGGATGGCCTTGTTGACATGGTGTTGTAACTGAACCGGATTGTAAAGGGCGCAGAGCCCTGTCAGTTCCGCTTTTACCCCGTACGACAGTGCCTCCGATTCCAGGAGGCGCTGATAGGGACTGCGGGGTTCGTCGTATTTTTTGATCTCCTTGGAACCGACCTGCACTTTGCTTGCAAGTTTCATGGTGGGCATGAAGAAATTGAGGAGAGGGACGAGGGAGCGGTAGACCCCGGCAAGGCGGGCCTGAAGGACATCCCCCTCCA
>JAITBO010000105.1 GCA_031283505.1 Treponema sp.
ACTATTCTCCTATATTTTGCTGGACATACTATATGATATAGCAATATTGATACGTTATGCCTCTTTCGTACATATTCACTCATGATTACTTAATATTATAATTTTTTCTTCTTTTTTTCAACTGCTTTGACCGCCGCAGAGCGGCGGGGTATTAGACCATAAATTTTAAAATAAAATCAAGAACGACAAGTACATTGAGCCTGTTCCAAAACTAATTGACTGTGAGCTAAACGCGCATGATTTTGGAACAGGCTTGAGCCGTAGGCTCTTGGAAAAACCGGTCAAAAACCCGTTTTTTCCATCAAATCTAAGGAAGCCGTTCCAAAAACTGAAGTTTTGGAACAGCCTCAAATGTGATAAAATCCCCTCATGGGAGCAGGACTATTGAGCAAGCTGCCGGGCAGCTTGGGTGGCAGGGGAACAGATCTCCGACATAAGACGGACTGGAGACAATCTGAAGTATCGGTTACTTGACGATATTAAGAGCGTGTTTGCGGTCGGACTAAAGTCCACTTTTTCTTTCCGCATCCGTCCTAAGGAATTGTTAAAGAATAATTTGACTTATTGATATGGCGAAACTTATGCTAAATGCCACAATATAGAGTTTTTCCCAAAACTCTTGGCTAATGATACTGCTTTGTTACTTTTTTCGCCTCGTAGTCCGGATTCGTGTCCGCCGGCGAAAAACGTCCTGTATGGCCTTTTCCTCTGTGAAATTCCGTACCTTCGGGGTTAAATTTTTTTGGGCTCAGGCATTGTTTCCCCTGAACGGCGTAGATCGATTACTTTAAGCTGTGCGGTTTCGGCTCCGTTGAACCAGTTCCGTTCCGCCATATATACCAGGTCCACCCGGTCCCCCAAGTCAAAGTCCTGTTTCACCTTGCCGGCAGCCTGCCAGTACACCGCAGGCCATTTGTATTTTCCCGTGTCCAGGGTAAGTTTGACGTGCTTGGCTTCGGTCTTTCCCATAAAGGCAATATCCGCCACCTTGACGCTTCTGGTCATAAAGACGAGCCGGTCGTTCCTCTCACCGTAAGGCTCAAAGCGGTCCACAAGTTTGAGGATGTCCGGAGTCAGGTAAGAGGGAGGAAGTTCCGCGTCTATCCTGACGGTTTCCTCGTCCCCTTCCTCCTTCAATTCTATGATCCGGGCTAGGTTTTTTACCCGTTCCAGGAAAACGTCCCAATTTGACCGTTCCAGGCTGAATCCGGCGGCAAAGTTATGACCGCCCCAGTCTATGCAGAGATCCGCGCAGGACTCCATGAGGGACCGGACGTTGAAACTCCGGGCTGAACGAAGAGAACCGGTGGCGGTCGTTTTGCTGAACGAAACGACCATAGCCGGCGTCTTGAAGAAGCTTGCCATGCGGTTCGCCATAAGCCCCGTGGCCCCCCGAACTATGTCTTCACCGTAGGCCAGGACCAGCTTGCCGTCGAATTCGGTAAGGCTCTCCGCCGCCCGGGGCTCCACAATGGCCCACATATCCCCGCCAAGCTTCTTCCGTTCCCCGTTCATGGACATGATCTCGTCCGCCAGCGTGTCCCGTTCCTTTGGGTCCTCGGAAAGCAGGAGGGCCGCAGCCTTTTCCGGGCTGCCCATACGTCCTGCGGCGTTGATGGCCGGACAGATCTGCCAGGAAATTTCCCCGGCCCCAAAACGCCGCCCCGCAAGGCCCAGCTTGAAGATCAGATCCTGAATCCCCGAACGGGGCTTTTCCTGGAGGGAAGCAACGCCGGTACGGACTATGATTCGGTTTTCGTCCCGCAGGGGCATGATGTCCGCGATGGTCCCCATGGCCGCAAGCTGAAGATCCGCCCTGTCCTCATCGGTAAAATGCTTTTCCCTGCGCCGGATAAAGGTGGTAAACAGGTTGATGAACACATCCAGTTCTTCCGGCGCATTGTCCGAATATTTCGCGAGTTTGGAGAGTTCCCTTGCCCTGAGGAGGCTCTTTCCTGCCGTTTGGGGAATTTCTTTGCCTATTTCCTCAGCTATATCGAGCATATAGACTTCGACCCCGTTCCCGAAGATCTTAGCCAGCATTTTTTTCTGAAGCGGCGCGTCCCAGGCGAAAATCTGCTGTCCTTCCAGAAAGGCAGGCAGCCTGGTTTCCATTATACTCAACATTCCGGGAACCACCGTTTCCGTCAGGCGTTTTACCATGACCAGGTTCCGCAGCCTGGCCATTTCGATGACATAGGCGTCGTTGGAAGGCCGGACATTGAGAAGACAGATTGAATGGCCGTAAATCTCGCTCTTCAGGGCAAACCGCAGGGCCGAGACGAGCTTATACGCCACCGCGCAGCCCGCCAAATCCCGGAAGCTGTAGGTGGAATCCTCCAGCTTGGGATTAACGATGGCCAGGGCGTCCGGTACGGTATCCCTGGGGTTGTGGTGATCCGTGATGATCACGTCTATCCCCAATTCATTGGCCTTTTCCACCTCGGCTATGCAGGATATGCCGCAGTCCACGGTAATGATGAGGGTCCCGGAAACCCGGGCGAATTCTTCCACCGCCTGTATCGAAAGGCCGTAGGGCTCGTCCCCGACAGGAAGTTGCCAGCTTACGTCAATGTCCAAACTGCGGAGATACCTGGTGAGGAGGGCCGTACCCGTAACCCCGTCCGCATCGCGATCCCCAAAAACCAGAACCTTTTCCCCCTCGTCTTTGGCTGCCAGGATGCGGTCCACCGCGTCCTCCATGCCCGGAAGCTCAAAAGGATTCCGCAGATGCCGGGAATCGTCCTCCAAAAAGTACCGTATATCCTCTCCTTCGGTAAGTTCCCGGCGTACAAGGATAGAAGCGGTCAGAAGATCGCAGTCATACTTGGCCGCGATGCTCTTTACCGTCTCCTGGGGAATATCTTTTTTGTCCCAAATCATTTTGCCATACCGCCTTTACCGTTCATGTTATAGTATCATTCCCGGCGCGATTTCCTTTAATACCAATTTCCGCTCAGGAGGCGCCTTCTCGCTGTATTCCACCGCCTCCTCAAGTTGGGGCAGGGCCGCCGTAAGGCCCTCCTCGTCCCGGGCCCATACGCTCATGACGAGATCCCCCGCCTTGACCGCGTTTCCCCGTTTTTTGTGGATCTGCACCCCCGCCGTAGGGCTTACCGCGTCTTCCGTCCGGTCCCGCCCGACTCCGAGCAACACCCCGGCGCAGCCCACCTTCCAGGCATCTATCCGGCCTATGTACCCGGAAGCGGCAGCCCTGACTTCCCCCCGGATCGGGGAGCGGTATTTTCCCCTGAGTTCCAAAAATTTTTCCGCGTCCCCTCCCTGGCTTCTCACGTTATCCAGGAAGCGCCGCCGGGGATCTCCCCCCGCCAGGCATTCCTCACAAAGCCGCCGCCCCTCTTCCGGGGTTGCCGCCTTGCCCCCCAGCACCGTCATCCGGGCCGCCAGTTCCAGGGTGACTTCCATCAGATCTGCGGATCCTTCCGTTATTCCTTTCCCTTCCAGGCAGTCCAGGCATTCCTCCACTTCGAGGAAATTCCCCACCATGGTTCCCAGGGGTTCATCCATGTTCGTGAGGAGGGCGGTGATCCGCTTTCCCATAGCCGCTCCGGTATCCACCAGGGATCGGGCCAGCTTCTCCCCGTCTTCGCTCCGCTTCATGAAGGCTCCGGACCCGTACTTCACATCCAGCACCAGGGCTTCCGCCCCTTCGGCAGCCTTTTTTGACAGGATGCTCGCCGTGATGAGGGGAATGGATTCCACCGTCCCGGTCACGTCCCGCAGAGCGTAGAGCAGCCGGTCCGCCGGCACAACATCCCGGGTCTGCCCTGTCATGGCGAACCCGTCCTTCCCGATAATCTCCCGGAATTTCTCCACCGAAAGGTCTGTCCTATACCCTGGAATCGCCTCCAATTTGTCCAAGGTTCCTCCCGTATGCCCCAAGGCCCGTCCCGACATCATGGGGTCCCGTATCCCCAGGGATGCCGCCAGAGGCGCCAAAATGAGACTCGTCTTATCCCCGACGCCCCCGGTGGAATGTTTGTCCACAAAGGGCCCCTCTATCCCGGAAAGATCGATCACCGTTCCGGACCGCAACATCACCTCCGTCAGCGCCGCCGTCTCCGCCGGACTCATCCCCTGAAAGAACACCGCCATAGCCCAGGCCGACACCTGATAGCCGGGAATCTCCCCGGCCACGTACCCGCCGATCAAAAATTGAATTTCTTCCCGGGAAAGCTCCTTCCCGGCCCGTTTATTCATGATGATGTCAACCGCTCTCATACTTCCTCCAAAGCGCACGGCGTCCGCCGTGTACCTGCCATACGCCGTTAAAACTCCCAGGTAGAAAGCCGCTTTCCCAGCGCTTCCGCCAGAACTGCGGTGACCAGGGCCTTCGCCTCCCGTTCCGCCGCCCTGTCCATGGTAACCCGCCCCGTCAAAACAGGAGCCTGCCCCTGAACCGCCGCGAGCCACCGCCTGACGCCGGGACCTACCGGCAGGTACCCCGCCGTTTCCCAAGCCCCCCCCGGCACGATATACCCGCCGGGCAGGTCCGCACAGGACGGACAAAGGACGGTCCCGTCCCGCAACGAATACCATAGTAACCCATCCCCCGGAGCTTCACAAGCGCAGGAGGCGCACTTGTCAATCTCGGGCCGCTGACCCAGGATTTCCGCCCATCTCCACAGAAAATGAATGACCACCCTCCGGCAAGCTGCTTCGTCCGCCTCATTCAGGGCATCCAGGGTACCACCTGCCAGGGCGAGGGCATCCGTCCATCCGCCGCCGCCGCCCTGGGCCGCCAGAACCGTCTCCGCCACCGCCTGAGCCGCCATGGCCCGCTCGTAAAGTTCCCTTATACCCGGTCTCCACACCTGAACGTCAAAGTCCGTCACCTTCATGAACCCCTTCACCGGGTCCCGGTAGATCCACAGCCTTCCCTCGTGGTAGAGGGCGGCGTGGGCGCGGAGCTTGCTCTTGGGTCCGCCAAAAACCGTGGCCCGGATCAGCCCCTCCTCGGCGGTAAGAAAGGTGATTTCCCGGTTGGATTCCCCTGAAGGCCGCGCCCGGAGGACCAGGGCGGTGTACGTAAAGTTCCGAGCCATGGCGTATGATACCATAGCCGGGATAAAGCAAAAAGGGATGATGAATCCGCAATGCCGGTGTCAAAAAGCGTTGTATTTTCTAAAAGAATAGATTATATTTATTTAATAAGATCTATTAGAAAATCTAATATCATATATTAGATTTGCAAAAAATGAAGAAGGCAAAGATGGTGGAAATTATAGGCCGGGATATTACAAAACTGATTCTCGAAGACTTTGAGGATATTGAGGCGGTATTTATAAATGGGGCGCGGCAGACGGGAAAAAGCACTTTTGCGGAAGCCTTCGGCAAGCACTACAAAAACGTGGTATACATTTCTTTTGACGACATTACCTTCAGGTCGGCGGAAATAAACGCTCCGGGAAGTACCTTTGACGGACTGGAAGAGGGGCTGGTGATTCTGGACGAGGTACAGCTTGTACCTGATTCGTTTTTGGCGCTGAAGGCGAAGATCGATGCGGTGCGGCGGAAGAAACAGCGCCTCAAATTCCTGCTGACGGGATCGGCGGATATTATGCTTCTTCCCCGTTTGGCGGACGCCCTCGTAGGCCGTATGTATGTCAGGACCATGTACCCTTTTTCCGCTTCCGAGATTCTAAAGACGGGCGGAAACTTTGTAGAAGAACTGTTTAAGGGGCCGCCGGAAACAGGGCGGGAATTTTCAAAACCGGCAGTATCGAAGATCGTCGCCAGGGCGACCTTTCCCAGGCTTTCCCTGGATGTCAAGAATAAGCAGCAATGGTGTCAAAACTACATTACCGCCTTACTGGAAAGGGATGTAAAAAATTTTTCCGAGGTTGACAGAATAGAAATATTTCCGCAGATGCTGTCCATTCTTGCCAACCGGACCGGAGGGCTTATCAACGACGCCGGCATAGCCCTGGCTGTCAAGGCGTCCCAGCCAACAGTAAAACGGTACCGCACGCTGCTCAACGGGGTATTCCTGACATTTTTACTGCCGCCGTGGTGTAAAGATCTGGAAAAGCGGTTTGTAAAATCACCAAAGGTATATTTTACCGACACTTTGCTGCTCTGTCACATTTTGGGATTTTCGCCTGAGGAGATCGAAACCCGGCGGCCTGATCTTTACGGATTTATCCTGGAGAATTTTGTTGTCTCGGAACTTAAAAAACAACTTGTCCTGATGAACGCCGGGGCCAGGCTCTATCACTTCAGGACCAGCGATCAGAAGGAGATCGATTTTCTTGTGGAGGCCCGGGACGGCGGTCTTCTTGCGGTAGAAGTCAAGGCTTCCACCGTGGTACTCCCCGGGGATTTCAGGCATATCCGTTTCCTGGCGGATAAGTTGCCCGAAAAATTTATCCGGGGCGTTGTTTTATACCGGGGCGAAAAGATCGTCAGATTTGACGCCAATCTTTTCGCCATACCTCTTTCGGCCCTGTGGGAAATGTAAGGGCACGCGCAAAAGGAAAAGGATTTACAGTTCCAGCGCAAACACCTTGCTTTTTCGGGTCCGGTCGTATTTCTTCCGTTTTTCCGGGGGAAGACTTTCCACCGGGCTTTCTTTGAAGCCCAGAGATTCAAACCAGTCGTGGGTGCTGGTGGTGAGGACGAAAACCCGGCGTAATCCCTGCTTGATCGCCCGGTCTATAAGATAACGGACTATGCGGCGGCCCAGACCCATCTCCGCATAGGCGGTATCCGTGGCGATGGCGGCGATTTCCCCCTGGGCTTCCCCCCAACTGTGGAGAGCGCCGCAGGCGCGGATGGAACCGTCGATATCGAACACCACGTAGTCTTCTTTTTTTTCCAGGATATCGCCGCTGTTCCGTCTGATAAGCACGCCCCGGACCATCAGAGGCTCCATCAGCCCCAGAATATCGGGGATGTCCTGGGTTTTGAGGGGTCTGATAGACTCGTATTCGTCCTGGTAGATCATGGTCCCTGCCCCAAAGTTGGAGAAGAGTTCCCGAAGGAGAGCGCCGCTTTCCCGGCCATCTATAAGGTGGACCCGCTCTACCCCCGCCCTGGATGCCCTGAGGGCCAGACACAGATCGCTCAGAGGTTTATCGGAATAAAGGCCGCCGCCTTCCGGGGCACGGTTTTCCGCACGGTTCTCCGCAAGTACCGCTTCCGTTTCCTGGGGGGTCAGCCTAACTATGCGACCGGTCTCGTCTACGGAGACGCCGGCGGGGATGCGGTAGTTTTCCTGTCTGACGCCGGTGTGGGCGGAAACGATAAAAAGCTTTACCGCTCCCAGGGCCGATGCCGCCGCCAGGGCGATCTCATCACCGGGCACATTGTAGGGCTTGCCTGCGGGACTCCAGCCTATGCAGGGGAGGATGGGAATCATCCCTTGATTCAGAACCTGGGTGATGGAGTCGGTGAATATCTTGTCCACCCGGCCCGTATGCTCCATGTCCGCACCGTTTATCACGCCAAGACCCCTGGCGCGGACGAAGTTGCCTATCACCGCGTCCACCCGATCTGCGGAGAGACCCGTAATGAAACGGGTCGCCAC
>JAITBO010000129.1 GCA_031283505.1 Treponema sp.
CCGGAAGGAGACGGCCCCTTCGATCCCGACCCGGTTCTCTGGTTCGCCCATATCTCAAGCCGCCCGGAAACGCCGGTGGAAACCCAGGCCGTGTACCTTATTGACCAATGCGACGGCAAGAGCCTTAACCGTCTTGCCGCTTACGCCTATGAAGGCTCCCCGGAAAACAACCGGGCAGGAGAGAATGAGGAAGCCCGGAAGCGCCGCCGCCTTATGGCCCGGAATGTCCTCTTTGCCCTGCACAACTACGACAGCGGCCTTTCGGATACTGAATTACACCAGTCACGGCAAAAGGCGGTGAGAGAGAATACTGCTCCCGGCACGGCGGGATTTCTTACTGTCCAAAATTACTACGCCGCCGCTTCAAACGGCCTGGGCAAAACACAAAAAGAATTATTCAATACCATGCTTAACTACCGGAGCGTCCAGAGTACCGGCGCATGGACCATAGACTGGAATAACGGCAAGCCTTCCGAGCGGTTATACGATTCAATGCGGGAGCTTATCGCCAACATACGGAAAACAGCGCGGACCATGTTCAACGCCCACATGACGGCGGAAGTTTTGTCTGCTTCACTCCAGGAAAACACCATGCGCCTTCCCCCGGCAGCCATGAGGCTTTTTACGGGAACAGGCAAATCAGTTAGCCGCGAAAAAGCCGGTTCACCGGAACAGAAGAACGGGGGCATACAGTTATGATCTTCTCGTTTGAAAAACCGCGGATGGCTTTTCTATCGTCATGCGACCTTTTTGCCACCGAGAAAAAGGCACTGCCGGGAGTAACGGTTTATTCCGATGAGGAAACAGCGCGGAGCCATTCGGTGCGATGGAAGGGCATGATCGCCGGGAAACAATGGTACGCCGCCGAAATCCCGGCAGCCGATACTTTTTTATACCGGTCCAAACCCGTAGCGGAACAACCCTTCCCGGTCCTCCACAGCCTCTTGTCAGAAAAATCATTGTCAATGGTTTTCGCCGAAGAACTCACCGTTTTCCGGTGGCAGTTATCCTGTTATCTTAAAGACAGAAGGCAAGAGGAAGCGGGGGTACTTTCCGCCGAAGAAACACTGGTTTTCTTCCATGAAAAAAGAAACACCCTGCTTGCCCTTGCCTCCGGTGAAACGCTCATCAATTTTGTAAAGGAAAAGGCAACGCGCAAAGAGCCGGAGGTAATACCGGCGTATTTTTCCGCCCTCAATATTTCAGGAGTAATTGACGAAACGGATGGGAACACAACGTTCCTTATCTTCAATCCCCACGCTTCCATCAAAATCCTTTCAATACACCGGGAAAATCATACCTATCCCGCTATTTCCCCCTTAAGGAGTACCAAATCATAACGATGAAGACTTTTGCCTGGGACGCTGATCCTAAAGGCGGGGAGGAATAAGGGGACATGGCAGCTAACGCGGCACAGCCGGAATTCGACTTTGACTTTGACGATTTTGCCGGGGCGGCGGCTACTGCCCCGACTCCCAAACCGTTACCGGCAACGGCGGCGGCCATCCAAGAACCTTTTGTTTCCCTCGAAGAAGAAACGCCGTTTAGAAACTACGGCGCATGGATAGACTACGGCTTACGCCTTAACCAAACCGGAAGATACGGCATCAACAATAATGCCCTGCTCCTGCTGGATAAACCCTCCGACAGCCTTACCGAAGTAGAATGGAATACCCTGCGTTCCTATTCCGGCTGGGGAGGGATACAGGCCGAAGGGGAACGGGGCGTTCTTTACGATTACTATACCTCCCCCCCGATCGCCCGCATGACCTAGCAACTGCTCCATAAAGCCCAGCCTATCCGCCACAACGCCAAAATCCTTGAACCTTCCTGCGGGACCGGCGTCTTTTTCGAGACCGCCCCGAAAGGCGTGGAACTCCACGGGGTGGAGCTTGATCCCCGCTCCGCGGCGGTGGCCGCCAAACTGCACCCGAACGTAAAGATCAACAATACCAGCTTTGAAGCTTTTAACCTTGCCAAAATCGGGCATGAGGAACAATTCGACCATATTGTCGGCAACGTCCCCTTCGGCGACCGGACGCTGCAAACCGCCTTCCTGGATATGCGGGAAGAAAAATCCCTGGATAAGTATTTTATCGCCCGGTCCCTGGACAACCTGGTCCCCGGCGGGACCATGGCCCTTATCGTCCATCCGGGGGTCCTGGCAAACAAGACGAATGAGGAATGGCGCTATCAGGCCGCCCGGAAGGGCCAGTTTTTAGGCGCGGTCAAACTCAATGATAATTCTTTTTACCATGCCAATACGTCGATACAGCCCGATATTCTCCTCTTTAAGAAACATCCCGCCGATATAGAGCAACGGCTCTCCTCGATACCCCTTGAGGAATTCAAAACAACGGTTTTCGCTCAATGGGCTAACACGGAATCTGATTATTTCGGAAAACACCCAGGCCATATCATGGGAGAAGTCAGCAAAGGCACCGGCCAATGGGGAAGCGATGAGGTGAAGGGATCGGCAAGGGCAGAGGACATCAAGGCGACACTCGAAGCCTTTATCCCCGAAAAATCTTTTGACGCCGAATACGAGGCGGCGCGGGAACAATTCCCCCTGCCTGAAAAACAGGAAACAAAAGACTTCCTTAGCCCTGACGCGGACGAAGTGGCCGCCTTACAGGAAAAGCAGCTGACTCCCGGCATGATAAAGACTCGGGAGGCCGCCGTTTACATCCTTTCGGAAGGCAACGTCTGGTCACTGGCGGTTAAAAACGACCACTCTTTAGCCAAACGCCTTGATCTGGTTAAGACCATCGCCCATGAGATGAAATCTATCCGTTCCATGATGCAGGAAGGAAAAGAGGCGGTTTTATATCAAAACGCGGCCAGAGAATCTCTTTACTTTTATAGAAGCCAGTTCGGTTCCTATCCCCCGGAGGACACGCAATTACTCCGGTTCATAAAAAAACATCCCTCCGTGTCCGGCATTTTTGAAGGCGCTATTACCCCCGAGGCGGACATACTCAACGTCCCCAACCTCTATGATAAGAATGGAAAACTGGTCAACGGTCATAACGAGGCGGTTCACGCCCTCCAAACCCTCCAGGCGGAAATGCGGGAAACCAGCGAGGAAAGTATTCTTAAACATTTCCCCGATAACGGCGCGGAGCTTATCGCCGAAATGTACCGGAACCCCGATATTTTCCTCGCCCTGGATAATACATTTCAACTCCGGGAAGATTTTATCTCCGGGAACGCATGGGATAAAATTGACGCCATTGACGCCACCACCGAAAGCATAACCGATGAAGTGAAGAAAGCAAAAATCATTTACGGCAAAGAGGAACTTGAGAAGGCGGCGGGATGGGTCCCCATCGAGGACGCTGATTTTACCCCCCATTCCTCATGGATACCCGAATATATTATCAACCGCTGGATTGCGGATGAGGACGGCCTGAATGAAAACGCCCTCTCCGGCAGCCGCCAGAAGGTATCAAAGAACGGCGAAGGGAAATGGGGCGTAAAACAGTATAGGGACGGACTGCCATATAACGAGACCCGCAAAGACAATATCTATGAGGGCGATTGGGATGAGGAGGCGAACCCGGTCATCTATTACCTCAATATGCAGAAACAGCGGAGCAAGTATTATGACACCGAAACCTTTAACCGCGAGCATAACGAAAACTTCAAAAACTATATCGCCTGCCACAAGGAATTCCGGGACGAGCTTGAAAAAAAGTATAACCGGATATTCAACGGCGAATTGTCGGGGCCGGTAAAAACCTACCCCGTTTACCTTGACCTCTGGCGGGCAGAAAACAAAACCCTCCGGGGGCACCAGTGGCAGTCAATCCACCACCTGTACCGGCAGGGGAAAGGCATATCCGCCCTGGGAACCGGATTCGGCAAGACCCTGGCCGCCACCGGGCTCCACGCCCTCCTCCAGCAGGAAGGGAAGATCAAACGGGCTTGGTTCCAGGTCCCCAACAATAAAGTGAAGGATTGGGTCAAGGAAATACACGACGTGCTTCCTGACCGGAAGATTGGCTTTGTGGACCCCGAAATGCGGGGGTATTCAAACCGGGAAGTCCGCTACGCCTTATACCAGCGGCTTGCCAACAGCGACTATGACATTATCCTTATGCCCGAAAGCGCCGCCAGCGAGATACAGCTTAACGCCGAGAACGACCAACGTATCACCGATGAAGTGGTGTCAAAACATATCGCCGAGAAGGGCGAGGGGAAAACAGTACGGAAGAAAGAACAGATCAAGGAAAGTTCCGCCCGGTCCCTGGAAAACGGAAAGACCAATAAGACCATCGCCTTTGAAGACTTCGGGTGCGATGCTCTATTCGT
>JAITBO010000210.1 GCA_031283505.1 Treponema sp.
CTGAATTTTCCACAGCCGTCGATTTCCGCTGCTTCCTCTATTTCCCGGGAGATATTTTGCATAAAGGCGGTGAGAATAAAAACCGAAATGGGCAGGTTAAAGGCCACATTTGGTCCGATAAGGGCCAGAGGCGTATCGTATATATTCAGATTGGTGGACATGATAAATACCGGAATCAGGGTAATATGAATCGGTATCGACATAGCCGCCACAATGGCGCCGTAAATGGGCCGGTTAAGCAAAAACTGCATCCGGGAGATAGGATAGGCGGCAAAGGCGCTGGTAAAGAGAAGCAGGGTCAGAGAAATTACCAATACCAGTACGCTGTTGTAAAAGTAATTGTAGAATCCCCCTCCCATAACCGTAACATAGTTCGCCATGCTAAACACTTTGGGCAGGTTAAAAAGACCGCCGCTGAGGAATTCTCCCTGGGATTTCAGGGAAATGAGAAACAGATAATAAAAAGGCCCCCCGGCAATAACCAGCCATATCAGGGCGAAGATAACCGCTATACACCAAAAAGGGGAAAACCGTGAAGGACGAAAGGGGCGATTTTTTTTGGCCATGTTACACCTCCGCCTTTTTGTTCAGGATAGTTATGGTGATAAACGCCACAATGGTGATAAGCAAAAACATGCCGCAGGCGACCGTGGCGCCGTAGCCCATGTTGAATTTGACAAAGGAGGTTTTATACATAAGGGTGGCCATCAATTCGGTGGATACCCCCGGGCCTCCGCCGGTCATCACAAAAACAAGGTCAAAATACTTAAGGGAACCAATGATGGAGATGGTAGCGCCGGAAATTACGGTCGGCCTGAGCAGAGGCAGGGAAACCAGCCAGAAATACTGGTTTCTCGTGGCCCCGTCTATACTGGCCGCCTCATAAAGTTCCACCGGAATGGTACCATAGGCGGCCAAATATAACACCATATAAAAGGGGATATACTGCCAACAGACAACCCCGATCACCGTAAAAAGCGCCGCCCGGGGGTTGCCCAAAAGATCCACCCCGCCGCCGCCAAATATCTTTGATATGGAAGCGAAAATTCCGTAATTCGCGTCCAAGGCAAATTTGAAAAGCACCCCAATGGCTACCGAAGATATAAGGTAGGGGAGAAACCAAACCACTTTAAAGATCACCCCTTTGGCTTCGGTAACATCCAAAAAGGTTGCCAGGGCCATGGCAAAGGGCACCTGAAAGAGCAGGGACATAAACATGATGATTATGTTGTTGCCGAAGGCCGCCCAGAAATTCGCGTCCTTGACCAATTGGATCCAGTTGGCAAGCCCCACAAAAGTCCGGTTTCGGCTCATCCCGTTCCACTGGACCATACTGGTCATAAAAGAATCAATGATGGGGTAGAGAATAAAAACAACCATAAAAAACATGGCCGGAAACAAAAAAACCGCCGCCGCGGCCCGAACCGAACGCTGCCGGGCAGCACGAAGTGTATTATGACTTTTTCCGATCATATCATTCCCCTGGTGAAACCCAAATCATCGCTTATAAAGACGGGGTAGTTTCCAAATTCAAATTTTGGACTACCCCATTCATTATTCTGAAGGAACCTCATACCCAAGGACCCGCTTACCAAACGGAACCTTGGATAGTTCAATTCCCCCGCACAGGGGCGAAGGAATCCTGAAAATGAGAAAAGCCCAGAGGGCCTCGCTCCCGCCTATGATACCCCCCGCCTGTCGGCGGGAGGGTAGGGGGAATTATTTTTTACGATATGCCGCCTGGGCGTCCTGCAGCCGCTGGGCCGCCTCTTGGGGGCTCAAGGTACCGCCGAATATCTCCTGGGAAGTGGTTTTGTGTACCTCCGCCACTTCGGGTGCCAGGGATTGATCATACCAAAGCTGCATATCCGGCGCCGCCTGGACCTGGGCGAAAAGTTCCGCCAGGATGGGATCGGTAAGGTTCACGTTTTTTACCGGAGGAATCGCGCCGGCGGCCAGACGATCCTTAACCGACTGCTCGTCTATCAGATAGGTTATCATTTCAAAAGCCTTCGCGGGATTTTTGCAGGTGGAGGCCACATGATAGAAGTTATCGCCCACCGTTCCGATCACCGTATTGGGATTACCGGCGCCCTGTTCATCCCGGGGGAATTTGAAGATACCCATTTTTTTCGCAAATTCGGGGTTTTCACTCAAAGCGGAAGAATTGAACCAGCTGCCCATAAGGTGCATTGCCGCGTCTCCGTTGTAAAGGAGCTGCCGGGACTGGCCGGAATCCTCATCCAGGCCGTTAAAGCCGGTGTTAAAATACCCCTTGTTGACCCATTCCTGGATCTTCTGGCCCGCGTAGATAAAGGCCGGATCCGTAAAGGAACCGGAACCGTCCACCGCCTTGATAAAGGGCTGTACTCCGCCCCGGCGGGTGGCAAGGAACATGAAATACATGGAACCGGTCCACTGGGTTTTGTTAGCCAGACTGAAGGGTTTAATCCCATTCCGCAGCAGGGTATCGCATACCGCCTCCAATTCGGTAATCGTGGTAGGTACCTTGAGGTTATACCGGGCGAAAATTTCCTTGTTGTAAAAAATCGTACATACCGAAACATTTTGTAGCGGGACTCCCCAGATTTTTCCGTTATAGGTGGCCTGGGCAATGGCGGCGTCAAGGAATTTACTCTTATAATTATTGGCGTTCATATAAGCAGTTAAATCCGCAATGTTATTGTTATTGACATATTCATACATGGGGCCGCCGGACCAGGAGTAAAACACGTCCGGCAGTTTGCCCGACGCTAAAGCCACCGCCAATTTCTGCTTGTACGAATCGTTTTGTACAATGGTAACATTCACCTTATAGCCGGGATTAGCCGCAATAAACCGATCCACCGCCCGCTGAAATACTCCGGGATAGGGTTCGGTACTTTGGGAATGCCAAAATTCCAGGGTGTTTGCGTCTCCCCCCTGACTTCCGCCGGCCGCGAAGGCCATCCCCGTAATCCCCACCAGGGCGATACCGAGGCAAAAAA
>JAITBO010000222.1 GCA_031283505.1 Treponema sp.
ACTCGGCGAATCCCCGCGTCCTAAATTATTCCCGTTCCTCCCTCCGGTTATATCCTGTTCGACAATTTTATATAATTCCGGATGTGCTTCCAGAACGGTATCCAGTAACCCAAACTCGGGATTCCGCGACCAATTTGCTTCTTCAAACTTTAATACCAGGGGTTGAAATAATTTCATTTTCATAGTTTTGATTATTTCACTTTTCTATTTTTTCTGCAATATATTGCAAACCGAATCTTGCCTTTTTCAACCGCTCTTTTTGACATTATAGACAGACTCTAATTATTAAGTACTGCGGCCCCTTGTTTTTTTATGTTTATAGGTTTATAGTACGAATAATAATTGAATATATTTTGAATGATTGACCTCTGTAAATGCTAATCATTAAGAACGGGAGTACGGCCCGGATTCAACCGGCAAGTGCAACACCGCCGCATTTGGCAAAATCTCTGCGGGCGTTTTAAAACCTAAACACTTCATCGGTGTCGCATTAATCTTGCTTACAACCTTATCCACCCGGTACTGCCTTCTATGCGATTTTTGTTAAGAACTCGCTCACCGGTTTACAGGGGAGGGGTTCGGGACTTTGCCAAGCGAACTACTGTTCACAGGCTTTCTTCAGATTCCACCTCACGATGGACACCCTTGCCGTTCGGCTAACTCTTCCTGCTACCAAATGTATAGCGGACTTTCAGTGCCGAGTTACTCTCCATGCCGGGCGCACATAAGGAAATAACATGACCAAAAGGTCATGTTATTTCTGCGCAGTTCCTTAGAAAGCCTTAATCTCCAGACCGAACCCGATAAGGTGGGCAGGATTTTTCAAGTCCGGCAAAGTCAGTTTGTACTCCAGGTAGAGAAGCCCAAGGCCTCCCAAGGAATATTCAAGCCAAGGGTTTACGACCAGATTTGTCGTTTTGAATACATCCTGGGAATTAACCTCCACATCCAGAAAGACGGTTAAAGGGCGGAGTATCCTATATCTGACCCCGGGCCTAAAGGTCAGCCCCAGTTCGTCACGGTTATTATAGTAGGACTGCCCCAAGTGCAAAGCTACGGTAAATTCATCGGTAAACCCATAGGCGACTTCTTCATCAAAAAAGATCGAACCCCATCTGTCCCAGAGGGCAAGATTACTGGCTTTAAGCGCAATTTTCGCGGTAGTCAACCGGTCAATACCGGTAAAGTTAAAACCGAAGATCGTTTGAGCATTGCTACCCATATCGTAGGCGGCCACAGTATTGAAAAGGGCGTGAACATAACTTGCGCCGAAAACAATCTGTTTGGCGAATTTTTCCAGAGTATAATCGCCGGTGTCAAAAGCGGCTCCCACGCTAAGTCCCGGTAAAGGCGTCTTGTATTCAAGGCGGAAACCGGAAACATCATCAAAAAAATATTCGCTATTATTATCAGGGGTAACTACCCACACCGCATCGCTGATATCGCCCAGGGTAAGACGTATCTGTTTATTCAGGAAGTATACCCACCCGTAAATACCGTTAAGCTTGAAAAAATCGGAGGGCTGTTTGACAAAAGAGGTATCCAGTTTTCCCCCAAAATTATCCTTATTAACCACAGCAGTTAATTCAAGAAGAGTATTCTCCTTTTCTCTGTGGTTGACCCCGATGGATTCATCGCCGTCTGCGGGAATATCAAGGGCAACGCCGGTATACAATTCGCCCCCCAATATAACCTCGGCGTAAACGCCGCCGGCCAATACGCCAAGCAAAACAGAAAGAGCAATAATCCTTTTCATGTATCCTCCTTAATAAGTTGCGGGGGACAAAAGTTTTGGGACCTGCGGAAAATAAAATACCCCGCATTTTATCCTTAGCGCAGGTCCTTACCATGTTCCCCTGTAGTCAGGCTGGCAAAAAAACCAAAGTAATTATAGATAGCTCCGGATTTTTTATCAAGAGTTGAACAGCCCATTACCAGGATAAACACATAGACAATGAGAGTATGCCTAAATTACCCGGCTAATAACCACCGAAGGGCACAGTACCCTTGAATCTGGTGGTACTTCGTGGCAAAAAAACACGGAAGACACAGAGTTTCTTGGAGATGAAACCCGATTAGTAATAAAAACTCCGTGTTCCTCCGTGGTTAAAATTCCTATGCGTTTACCCTGGCCCATTACAACGTGATGAGGATTACCGGAAACCATGCGGCCCTTCGGCAGGCGAAAAAAGTTTTTCAGAAGACGTGGATAATAGCTAATCGCCGTATAATTTTTTTCTTGACTTTCATGGCGGTTTAATTCTATCGTAAAGACTAGGGTTGAAGAGTGTCCAAACAGAAAATAACCGCCGCCCCTTCCATACGTAGACTGCCTTCGTATTTACACACCATCCGGCAGTTGCAAGGTGAAGGTGACGACTATATCTACGGAACTGTTATTGCCCGGGAACTAAACCTGGAGCCTATCCAGGTACGCAAAGACCTGGCGATCACCGGAATTATGGGAAAACCCAAACGAGGCTATCCCATAGAAGCTTTGATAAGCGCCATAGAACGATTTCTCCGCTGGGACTCGGTTCAGAACGCCGCCCTGGTCGGCGCAGGGAACCTGGGGACCGCCCTGCTTGGATACCGGGAATTCCAGCTTCACGGCCTCAGCATCAAAGCCGCCTTCGATAAAAGTCCCGAAAGGATAGGGGCCGTCATCCACGGGGTCAAGGTGTTCCCGGTGGACGCCATGGAAACGCAGGTCCGCAGGCTGGGGATAAAGATAGCCATCCTTACCGTTCCCTCCCCTTCCGCCCAGGAAACAGTGGATGCCCTGATTCGTGGGGGAGTGGAAGGGATTTGGAATTTTACCAACGTAAAGCTCAAAGTCCCGGAAAACGTGGCGGTTCAAAAAGAGGATCTCTCCTCCGGCTACGCCATGCTTTGTGTAATGATGCAGGCTCGGGGTATGGACAATGCCGGCAAGCCCGATTAAGGAAAAGACCGCCCTCCAGGGGGAAATGCTCCGCAACCGCCTGAAGAAGCGATACCGCCACCTGAAAAAGTGGGCGCGCTGGAGGGAGACGGACGCCTTCCGCCTCTATGACCGGGACATTCCGGAAATTCCCCTGGTTCTGGACCTTTATGGGGATGCCGTATCCGGCGCCCTATACAAACGGCCCTACGAAAAGGAAGACGCCGAGGAAGCGGGCTGGCTTGGGGTGATGAAAAACGCCGTTTCCCTGGCCCTGGAAATCCCGGCGGACCGCATTTTCCTTAAAGAACGGAGCCGCCAGCGGGGAAACAGCCAGTACGAAAAACTGCCGGACCGCCGGAATTTTACCCTGAACATAACCGAAGGGGGCATCCGCTTCGCCGTCAATCTGTCGGACTACCTGGACACGGGTCTCTTCCCCGACCGCCGACTTCTGCGGAGTCTGATCCGGTCAGAATCGGCGGGAAAGCGGGTCCTCAACCTCTTTTGCTATACTGCGTCCTTTTCGGTATACGCCGCGGCGGGAGGCGCCCGGGAAGTGGATTCCGTGGACCTGTCCCGCACCTACCTGGAATGGGCCGCCGCTAATTTCGGTCTCAATGGCCTTGACGCCCGGACGATTCAGGCCCGGGACCTGCTCTTAAAGGGCGAACTCCCCCCCTTCCGGCTTATCCGGGGAGACGCCCTCCGCTTCATGGCAGAAGCCCGCAAAGCCGGTCTCACCTGGGACATTATCATCCTGGACCCGCCGGCCTTCTCCCACTCTAAAGGAATGGAGACCACCCTGGACATACGGCGAGATCACCGGGAACTGGTCGCCCGGACGCTGGACCTCCTGAACCCAAAAGGAAAACTCTGGTTCAGCGCCAACGCCCGCCGCTTCAGCCTGGAAACAGAAGATTTCCCCGGAACGGCGGTACGAGACATAACGGAACAGCTCCGGGACGAAGATTTTAAGGGAAAGAAAATACCGGACTGTTACGAGTTTACGCTTCTTTGATGTTGTATTTCTTGCGGAACCGTTCAATACGACCGGCGGTGTCCACCAGCTTCTGCTTGCCCGTAAAGAAAGGGTGACAGGCGGAACAAATTTCAACCTTGATGTCCCTGACTGTGGAACAGGTCTCGATCACATTACCGCAGGCACAGGTAATCTTCGTCACTTCGTATCTCGGGTGAATCTTATCTTTCATATAAGGTTATCCTCCAAAATTTATCGCCCAACTCCGGCGTTACGGGATACACCGGTTTAAGGACCATTTAGCCTCAATTAATCCCCAGCCGTACCAGTATTCATGGATTTGAGGAATGCTGCATTCTTCAATCAATCCCCGGCCGTACCGGTATTCATAGACTTGAGGAATGCTTCATTATTCTTGCTCTTCTTCATTTTGTCAACCAGAAGCTCGATGATCTCTATGTCGTCCATGGGATTGATGACCTTCCGGAGTATCCATATCTTCTGGAGTTCCTCTTCGGTGAGGAGGAGTTCCTCTTTCCGGGTACCCGATTTCTTGATGTTGATTGCCGGGAAGAGGCGGCGGTCGGAAATGCGCCGGTCCAGATCGATTTCCATGTTGCCGGTCCCCTTGAATTCTTCAAAGATAACCTCATCCATACGACTGCCGGTCTCGATGAGAGCGGTGGAAATGATCGTGAGGCTCCCCCCTTCCTCTATGTTCCGGGCTGCGCCAAAGAACCGCTTGGGTTTGTGCAAGGCATTGGAGTCCACGCCGCCTGAGAGGATCTTCCCCGAAGTGGGTACGGTCTGGTTATAGGCCCTGGCAAGGCGGGTGATGGAGTCCAGGAGGATCACCACGTCTTTCTTGTGCTCCACCAGACGCTTGGCCTTTTCCAGCACCATTTCGGTCACTTGTACGTGCCGGGTGGCCTGCTCGTCGAAGGTGGAGGAGATAACCTCCGCCCGGACGGTCCGTTCCATGTCGGTCACTTCTTCGGGCCGCTCATCGATGAGAAGGACGATGAGGTACACCTCGGGGTGGTTTTTGGTGATGGCGTTGGCGATCTTTTGCATCATGATGGTCTTCCCGGTCCGGGGAGGGGCCACGATGAGGGCCCGCTGACCCTTGCCTATAGGACAGAACAGGTTGATGATGCGTTCGCTTACTCCCTCGGTGATCGTCTCCAGGTCCAGCTTCTGATCCGGGTAGAGGGGAGTCAGGTTGTCAAAGGGGATGCGGTTCTGGGCCACCGTGGGATCGTTGTAATTCACCGTCTCCACCCGGAGCATGGCGAAAAACCGTTCCTGCTCCTTAGGGCTGCGGATCTGACCGTAAACCGTATCTCCCGTTTTCAAGGCAAAAAGCCTTATTTGGCTGGGGCTGATATAGATGTCATCCGGCCCGGGAAGGTAGGAATTCTGGGGGCTCCTGAGGAACCCATAACCGTCGGGAAGTATTTCCAGGGAGCCGTAAGCGTAGATGATGCCTCCCCGTTCCGTATGGGCCTTCAAAATAGAAAAAATGATCTCCTGCTTTTTCAGAGCAACCATGTCTTCGTGGGAAATGTTGTAGCCCGCAGCCAGTTCCCGCAGGTCTATCATGTTGAGCCTGATGAGTTCGTTGATGGAAAGCCGGGGCTTGCCGTTGTCCTGATCCAGCCGGGGCTCGGGCTTACCGTAAATGTCGGGCATGGACGGCAGGTTCTTGGGAATGGCGGGCAGAGAAGGCTGAGACGCGGGGGTTTCGCCGCCCGGAGGAGGCCCCGCATACGGCCCTTGAGCGCCGGAGGCCGGGGAACCGTTGGCATAGCCGCTACCATTCACGGGAGGTTGAGAAACAGGGAGTCCCGGCTGAAGGCCTTTCTCGTAATTCCGGTGGACCCGGGGTCTGCCGGGACCCCGGCGGACCGGTTCGGCACTTCCCCCGCCGGAACCTTCGCCCACCGCGCTTCCGGCGAAACCGTCCGTAACGGGAACTATCCGCCTTGCCCGGGTACGCACTACCAACTTCCCATTTGACCGTTCGACATTCTCTTCATCATTTCCATTGGAATCCCGGGAGATTTTCCCTGGCGAAACAATTTCTCCTGCTTCCGTAAAAGGCAGCATATCTATTTCCTCTCCCCGGGGGATGTCTCCCCCTATCAAATTACCCTCGGTTGAACCGGTGGATTTTTCGCTTTCAACTGCTTTTGAAATATAAATCTTCCTCATAAATGCCCTAAACTAACTCCGCTTCCGGAACACCACATATTGAGAAAAGACGGGATACAACCTCACATATTTCCAACTATATTCATTTCCTGTCAGGTATTTTTTTTAACATCCGAAAAATAAAAACATACGCCATGCCAACACTTCACATTATATTCCATGCCATTTTCTTATTTTAATTGCTAAAAAAAACCGTGTCAATAGGGATTTTCCCCTTCAAAGGTTCCAAGAGCCGTCCCAGGACTTCCAGGGCTTTCCGGGCGGCGGCGCGGCGCACCTCCTGCCGGGAACCGGTACAGCGGCACATCCCGGCGCCGCATTCCCCGCCACGGCGGGCAGCGCCTATCCAGACCGTCCCCACCGGAACGCCCGAACCGTCCCCGCCGGGTCCGGCCAAACCCGTTACGGAAACCGCAATATCCGCGCCGCTCCGTTCCAGGGCGCATCCGGCCATGGCCATGGCGGTTTCCCGGCTCACAAGGCCGTATCTCTCCAGGAAGGTTTCCTCTATACCCAGCATCCGCGTTTTGGCCTCCGGCGTATAACAGACAAAGCCCCCCCAGAACACCCGGGAAGCCCCCGGCGCGGAAACTAGAAGGTCCGCCACCATGCCTGCGGTACAAGATTCGGCCGTCGCGATTTTCAATCCCGCCGTTTCCGCAAGACGAATTATGTCTGCGGAATCAATCATACCGATACGGATCGGCCGTTGATCCGCTGCAATTCGGCCTTGATTTCTTCCGTAGGCCGGGAGAAGATCTCCACCTCTTTTTCCACGCTGGTCATGCGGCACTGACCCTCAAAGAGGACCCCATCGGCAATACGGAGACGGAGGGAGGTCATATCGCCCCGAACCTCGGCGCCGCTCATCATGTCTATCTTGTCTATGGCATTTACGACGCCTATCACGGTTCCGAACACCGTGAGGGAGGCCACCGAAATATGGTCCGCCTCCACAACCGCCTCCCGGTCAACGATGAGCGCTCCGGTGGCTTCGATGGTTCCCGTGAATTTCCCTTGAATACAGAGGGTCTCCTTAAAACGGAGAAGCCCGTTGAAATTGGTACCGTTTCCAAAAAATACGGTTGCTTCACTATCTTTTCGTCTTCCTTCGTGCTTTGCCATTATCATCCTGCCATTTCAATCCGCTTTGTTTATTCCTGATGCGGTGACTTACGTATCTGCTGTTCCAACGCCTGTATGCCGATCTCATGCTGCTTTAAGCTTTCCCATTCCATGACAGTCCGCTCAATCCGGGTATCCAGATCGGCAACGGCCTTCCTGACCAATCCTGTCTTCTCCCTAAGGGCATCCAGAAGCCGGGACAAAATATTTTCGTTGATCACATCGCCGGCTTGAGGAACCTGATTGATAACAGCTTCCAGTTCGTCGATAATCTTGGTGAAACTCACCAAGTTGCTTTTCATATCGACCCCCAACTCTTCCGCCAGGGTCAGCCGGGATTCCCGGACCGTAATCTGCCGGAAAAGCTCCCGGTTCCTCAGCACTGCCCGGATCCGGGCTAAAACTTCGGAAAAATTGAAAGGTTTTGTAATGTAATCATCCACTCCCAGCTCAAAACCTTCAACCTTATCCTTAACATCGTCCAGGGCCGAAAGCATGATGATAGGTATTTCCCGGTATTTTGTATCCCCTTTCAAAATTTTGGTCAACTCCCACCCGGACATCTTGGGCATAATATTGTCCAGGACGATCAAATCCGGAAGAAAATGTTTGACCTTTTCCAGACCTTCCACCCCGTCTACCGCCTTCTCTACGACAAACCCCAGTTTGGAAAGTATTACGTCAAAAAAATCAAGATTTATCTGTTCATCATCGACAATGAGTATCTTTTTCCGGGAATTCATATTCGCCTTCCTTGCTTTATTAGGCCGAATGCCGGGTTCATACAGGGCGCATCGCCTCCGGCGACCGGGCTATCCGCTATAATAAGATTTAACAGGCTTTGCCTGCCAAAACTTATTCCGCTTCTATCCCTTGCGCATTTGGCTGTTGGACGCCCCGACAGCAAAACCCGAAGTCCGGCCCCTTATATTTCGAATCTTTAACAGTATACTCCGTCCGGCCCCAACCAGCAATATGATAACCGCCGCCAGAAGGAACAACCGCGCCCAAACATCGCCGTAGCGGGCGTAGGGGGAAGTCCCCGTGACAACCGGAACTTCCACAGTAAGCCAGGCCTCGGCAAAAGGCGGCGCCATGGCCAGGATCTTCCCGTTGGGGTCTATGCCGCAAGTCTGACCCGACGCGGTAGAACGTACCATGGCGCGGCGGTTTTCCACCGCCCGGAAAACCGCCATGGAGAGGTGCTGATTTTGGGCGGGGAGGCTCCGGGACCAGGCGTCGTTGGTGAGGTTCACGATAATATCCGCCCCGTTCCGCACGAATTCCCGGGAAAGATAGCCGAAGGTGTCCTCAAAACAGATGGGGGTCGAAAATTTAAAGCCCGTGACGTTAAAGACCGTGGCCTCCCCCCCCTTTTCCCAGAAGTGGGTGTCCGCGTTCAGCAAAGCCTGGTATATCCACGGGAACTGCTTCTCGTAGGGGAACCCCTCGGTGAAAGGGACCAGATGCAGTTTGCGGTAAATCCCCGTTTCCACCCCCTGTTCATAGAGGATCGCGGCATTGTAATCGATCTGCTCCCATTGTCCGTCCGGGGACACCCGCCTTCTTGCATCGTCGTTCCCTATGACAAAGGGAACCTCCTGTTCCTTGAGAAAATCCAGAAGTTCCCGTACCAGGACGTAGGACTCGGGATCAGTCCGGTAGGTGGTATGCCAATAGATGCGGGGAACAAAGGCGGTTTCGGACCAGACCACCAGATCGGGCTTGGGATCCGCCGCCAGGGCCTCCAGGGACAGTCGCTTCAAAATGCGGTAATTCAACCGGTATTGGGGCATATCCCCCCGCCAGGGATCGGTATTGTGCTGGATCAGGGCTATATTCGCCTTAGCCGCCTGGGAATAATCCACAGGGGAGACAACCCCATAGACCAGGGTACCCGCAAGGGCGGCAAGCCAGATGAAGGCGGGTATACGCTCCCGCCTGAAAAAGTCCCGGATGCCGGAGGAAGGGCCCGTCCCACTCAAAGCGCCGGCCAAAAAAGCCGAAGGGAACACCGTCAAAGCGGAAACGCCCCACACCCCGAAGACGGCGGCGATTTGCACCACCGGCAGCACCGTCCACTGGGAATACCCCATGATGCCATAGGAATAACCCAAAAAACCCTGCGTCCGGAGGTATTCATAGGCAATCCAGATGACCCACTGAACCAGATAACCCCGCCGGGGAAAAAGGATAAGGGCCAGTTTGAGAACGGGAAAGAGGACGGCGAAATAGACAAGATAGATGACCCCCACAATAAGACCGCCCAAGGGATGAAAGACACTGAGCCAGTAGTTGAAGAGGCTATAAGCCGTATAGCCGTACAGGGCGCCCCAAAAGACGCAGACACCGGCCTTTGCCCGATAAATTACCCAAAAAATGGGAACATAGGCTACCCACGCCAGAAGAGGAACGCCCTTTTCGACAAGCAAATTGGGAAAGGAAAGGGCGAATAACAGGGAAGCGGACAAAATCACGCCTAAATGAATCAGAAAACCTCTGAACCATCCTCCGCGCCCGGTAAGACTCATTGCTCACTGCCGCCGCTTTCACCGGAACTGGGAACATCGGCTTCACCGACGTTCCATACATCCTGTTTCAGTTCCCTGCCGGGCCTGAACGCGGCAATACCATGAGAATTCACGGAAACGAGTTTACCCGTCTTGGGATTCCGGGCTTTCTGGCGGCCTTTACGGATACGCACTTCAAAAGTACCGAAACCCCGTAACTCTATACACATTCCCTTAACCAGAGTTTCTTTGATCTCGTCCAGAAAAAGATCGATAACGGTCCGTATTTCTTTACGATTCATCCCGGTCTTTTGGTATACAGAGTCAACAACATCAGACTTGGTAAGTTTCTTTGCCGCCATTTTGCTCTCTAAGAAAGACCGTTAACTGGCCGGGATAACCGGGACCGGTCGAAACACGGTCTTTATTGCGCTACTTTGAGAGAATTAAAGAGACGCTGCATCCTTGACTTTTTACGGGCTGCGGTGTTCTTTTTGATAATCCCCTTCCCTGCGGCGGTATCAATCTTTTTAATCATGTCCTTGAGCGCCGCTTCAGAGGCTGCGGTATCTTTTTGCCGCGCCAGGATAACGAATTTCTTCACGCTGGTTCTGACGGCGCTTTTTACCGCCTTATTCCGAAGCCTGCGCTCCTCACTCTGCCGATGCCGCTTTTCAGCGGAACTGCTTTTACCTGCCAAAGGAAACCCCCAGTAATGAAATAATAGCCCTCCCCGCCCTGAAGGACGAGACGTTGCCTTTCTGCAAGGTATGGATGCGGCTCCATACCCCAAATAAACAAAAATTAACCAGATTCAAAACACCCTATTAAGGACGAATGGTGAATCCGCCTGCATATTAAACTGTCAGCATCCTCCGAATAATTAATCCGAAACACCGCCGAAACAGCTTTGTTAAAAAAATAACCCCGCGCCTATACTTAGTTCTTTCGGATTTGTTTACTTAAAATCCGCAGGACGACGTTCGACTCTTTTACACTTTTCACATTCCGCGAGGTTTTTGACCTTACCCCGTTCAAAAACTATCTTCATTTTAATCTCTCCCCCGCAGGAACAAAAAAATTTCTGAGTCGCGCTGGTCGTCCGTGAGTTTTTACTAGCCTGAGCCATATTCAATCTCCTTAAATTAACAATGACTTTTCTTAAAATACTATGGACCGGCGGAGGCTGTCAACAGACAAAAACCATCCGGAACCGGAATTTACGAGGGTACGCTTGCATTACTTAAAAAAACAAAATAAATTGAAGCCGTTTTAAACCTCAGTTTTGAAACGGCTTCAATTGCTAAGTTTATAGCCGTCTTTTACTTTTTTGTAATATATAGTAAATTAATCCAGCAAAATAACCGGTGTCAACAAGTCAAGCAGAGGGTCAATGATTTTTTGGGTTTGTCATAAATTCAGCCAAGATGTATAAAAAAATATACATTTTTACTGAATACATGAACCATAATCCAAAAACATTAACTTGTTGCTATTGGTAAAATAACTTTCAAATGAATAACAGGGGGTATTTCTCTATGAGAATTACTACTCGAGGCCGTTATGCGCTCCGGGCTTCTCTTGCAATGGCTATACTGGGAAAGGACGGGGGTCCTGTTTCGATTAGTAGTATCTCGGAGAAGGAAAAAATTTCGCAGGTTTTTTTGGAGCAAATTTTTTTCAAGTTGCGTAAAGCGGGACTTGTTTCCTCCGTCCGCGGCCCTGGAGGGGGATTTTATTTTGCCCATTCTTTGGAAAAACTGACGATTAAGGATATTCTGGACGCTGCGGGAGAGGAACTCGATTTGACTCCCTGCGATAAGCGCAAGGGTGAATGTGAGCGGGAGGGTTATTGTCTGAGTCATGGCGTATGGAAAGATGTAACCGATCTTGTCAACAATTATTTTAAGAGTATAACATTGGCTTCTATTCTTGAATAAGGATAATATATTGAATGAAATTAAGGGAGACCCTGTTGATGGAACGGGTACGTGATCGGGAGGCCTATCAAAAGGTTACCGATGCGTTTCGCAGGCGGCGGAACGGGGCAACTATAGCGGATATTGTCGCCAAAACCGCCCTTCCCCTCCGGACCGTTCGGGAATTGGTCCCCATTGCCGCAGACGAGTATTCCGCCCGTCTGGAAGTAACCGAATCGGGAGAAATCCTCTATTCTTTTCCTCACGGATTTGTAAGCAAATACCGGGGATTCCGCGCAGGCCTGCGGAAAGCCGGGGAAAAAATAAAAAAGGGGATTAAAGTCGCCGCCTCCTGGGTCTTTAAGGTGTGGATCATGGTGATGCTGGTGGGCTATTTCGTCCTTTTTATGCTCATCGCTCTGGCCGCCCTTCTGCTGTCGGTAGCGGCAAGCTCCAGTTCAAATGATCGTTCTTCCCGCCGGGGGGATGGTGGCGGGATTTACATGGCGTCCGGAATCTTCAACCTGATAATCCGCATCTGGTTCTATTCGGAACTCTTCAAGCCTGTAGCCCCCTATTACCGGGGGCGGGGGACCCCTTCCCCTGCCCGGCCCAAGAGCCGCCCTCTGCACAAGGCGATCTTTTCCTTTGTCTTCGGCGATGGGGATCCCAACGCGGATTGGCCGGTCCGGGAGAAACAGGCGGTCATCGCTTATATCCAGGCCAATTCCGGGGTTATTTCCCTGCCCGAGTTGATGTCCTTGACGGGGCTTCCCCCGGATAAGGCGGAGAGCCGGATCACCGCCTATTGCGCCGAATTCGGGGGGCTTCCCGAGGCCACCGAAGACGGGACGGTGGTTTACCGCTTCGACGATCTCCTTTTAAGGGCGGATACCCGGGACCGTTCCTTCCCGGGATTGTCCGGTCCTGTAAAGAGGCTTAAATCTTTTTCGTCTAACGAAAACAAGATGAACGTCTGGTTCAGTCTGATCAACGGGGCGAATCTCGTTTTCGGCTCGTACTTCCTCTATAACGCGATGAATACCGGCGCCATCCTCACCCAGGCGGATTTTAATGCCAGTTCCTTTCTTTACGGCATCCTCTATGTACTCCTTTCCCATATCGCCGCCAATCCCCTTCCCGTCATCATTTCCGCGTTGGGCCTTGTCCCCTTGATTTTTTCCCTGCTCTTCTGGCTCGTCCCCAGTCTCCGTTTCGTCCTGAACAGGCGGGATAATAAAGCCGTCAAGCTGGAAAATTTTAGGAAAAACGCCTACAGCCGTATCTGGGATGATCCCCTGGCGGTTAAACCCCAGGACATCGTTCCTCAGGCCAAAGAATGCCGGCCCCAAAATCTTGCCGCCACCCAGGACCGGGTCATCAAGGAAATCGGCGTTTACGCCAATCCTGATGTCTCCCTGGACGAAACGGGAAAGCCGGTTTACGTCTTTGGGGAACTGGAGAGGGAAAAAGCGGCTCTGGAAAAATACCGCGCCGGTATAGCTCCCGGCGCATCGGACCTGGGGAAGATCGTGTTCGACAGTGGAAGGGAGTAATCCGTGTAATTGAAGCGGCGGGTATCGCGCAGAAATAGCATGAACAACCACTACCAAAGCCGGAAGGTTATCGTTTAGTCTCCTGTTTTTATTGCGCTTTGTTATGAACGAGGACTGACGAAGCAATGCGCCGGCTTGCGAATGAAAAGCAGTACCGGTACAATCATTAACTATGAAAGTAAATGGTAATACGGATCCCCGGGAACTAATCGCCGAGGCGGCGGCATTGTTGGAGCGTTCGCGGTCAGAGCTTGCCCGGCGTATTGTAGGGCAGACGGATATGATCGATGGGCTTTTGATGGCCCTGGCCGCCGGGGGGCATATTCTTCTTGAAGGGGTGCCGGGGCTTGCCAAGACGCTGGCGGTGCGGAGCCTCGCGGAAATTACGGCCCTTCAGTTTAAACGGATTCAATTCACCCCGGATCTTCTTCCCGCAGATATAACCGGAACCTTGGTGTGGGAGCAGAATACCGGTAAATTTACCGTTCGTCGCGGGCCGGTTTTTGCCAATGTGATCCTGGCGGACGAGATCAACCGGGCGCCGGCCAAAGTCCAGTCGGCCTTGCTTGAGGCCATGGAGGAACGGCAGGTGACCATAGGGGAGACCACTTACCCCCTCCCTGACCCTTTCCTGGTCCTGGCTACCCAGAATCCCATTGAACATGAGGGGACTTACGCCTTGCCCGAAGCCCAGCTTGACCGGTTCCTCATCAAAGTTCTCATCCGGTATCCCCGACCGGATGAGGAGGTCCGTATCGTGGAACAGCAGGGCGCGGAGGACAAAAATGAAGGGGGGAGGCTTCCCTTAACGCCGGTACTGGGCCCTTCCTTCCGGGAAGTCCTGGGAGCCGCCGCCTGCGCGGTTCGTATAGACCGGCGTATCGTCGAATACCTTGTTTCGGTGACAGCCGCTACCCGGCCTGCCGCATCCAGGGGGCCTGGCTTGGGATCTCCCCGATCCGGAGAGGGGGAACGGCGGCAGGACCGGGAGGGTCTCTACCGGTACATCGCTTTCGGAGCGTCCCCCCGCTCTTCTATTGCCCTGTACCGTTGTTGCCGTATCCGGGCGCTCTTTGAAGGTCGCGCCTTCGTGACCCCCGAAGATGTAAAGGCCGCTGCCCTTCCGGTTCTGCGGCACCGAATTATCCTTTCCTATGAGGCCGAAGCCGATGGCCTGGACGCGGATGGGGTGATTTCCCGTATTCTGGCTCTGGTCCCGGTGCCCTGAATCTCTTCACATGGAACGACACGAACTTCTGCGAAAGATAGCCGCCTTTCACCTCGCTTCCCGTGATCTGGCGGAAGATCTTTTGGCTGGGGAATTCGCTTCGGTTTTCAGGGGCCAGGGAATAGAATTCGATGAGGTCCGACAGTATGAGGCGGGAGACGACATCCGTTCCATAGACCGGAACGTGAGCGCCCGGTTCGGTAAGCCCTTTGTCAAGCTTTACCGGGAAGAACGGGAACTCACGGTATTTATCGTCCTGGACTGTTCCGCTTCCATGCGTTCAGGAGGGATCTTCCCGAATGGGGGAAAGGGGGGCCTTTCCAGGTATGAACAAGGGGTGCTGGCCGCAGCCTTGCTCGCCTTTTCTGCGGAAAGGACGGGGCAGCGGGTTGGGGCGGTGCTTTTTGATCGGGACATCACCAGGATATACAGTCCCCGGAAGGGAAAGTCCCATGTGCTGGCGATCATAAGCGCCGCCTTGGGAGCGGAAAATCCTGGCCGGGGGAGCGGCCTGGGGACGGCCCTGTCAGGAACCGGACGGCTTCTCAAACGGCGCAGCCTGGTGGCAGTGATTTCCGATTTCCTCTGTGTAAACTGGGAACAGGAACTGGGGGGCCTCTGTGCCAGGCATGATGTTATCGCCCTCAGGATCACCGATCCCTTGGACAGCGAAATGCCCCGCATGGGGCTGGCCGCCCTGGAAGATGGTGAGACCGCCTACCGTTTCCATGCCCTCACGTCTTCCTCCTCTTTCCGCACTGCTTGGTCCGAATGGCACGATGATCGCTCCCGGTCCTGGCAGGCCATCTGCCGCCGTGCGGGCGCAGCCCGGCTTGAACTGAGTACCTCTACCGACGTTTCCAGTGTTCTGGCCCGTTTCTTTCGGGGAGAACTGCGCCGGAATTACCGCACCCGGAGACATTGATGAGCTTTACTATACTTCTCTGGCTTCTGATTTTTTCGGTTATCCCCGGAGCGGCTCAGGATGCCGGAGGCCGGCCAGACGAGGCTTACCTTATTCCCCAGACAGTCTTTGTGGGCGATCCGGGGCGGCTGGCGCTTCCCTTGGGAACCGTCTTGTCAGGAATCAAGAGTACGGTTCTGGACAATCCTGAAGAGCTTCCCGTTACGCCCGGCTTGATCATTTCCAGGGTAGAGTTGGAAAACCGCGGGGAAAATCACCGGCTCCTTGTTGATTTTACGGCTTTTACGCCGGGGGTGATAGAACTGCCGCCTATAGAAATCGCTTCCTTCACCTTTACGGGATTAAAGGTAACCGTAGCGTCCATACTGGAGGCCGAAGGGAGCGCCCTGGTACTTTCGGGACCGGCGCCGCCTTTGGCGGTTCCGGGTACCATGGGGATGATCTACGGGACCGTCCTGGGAGTCGCCGTCTTTATCGCCGGTCTGGTCCTGGCGGGTCTCAAGGGTGGGCCGGTGTTCAGGTGCTGGCGGGAAAGGTTCAGGCGGCGTTACCTGATCCGGTCCATGAGCCGAGTTCTACGGTATCTGCGGACCGTACTGGACAAAGGCAACTCCGGAAAAGCGTCTGTGGCGATGGATAAGCTTTCAACGGAATTCAAGACTTTTTTGGGTCTTTTTACCGGGATGAACTGCCGGGCCATGACCGGAGAAGAATTCCTTTTTCTCTCTTCCCTGACCTCCGATCCGTCGGGTCCATTCCTCCGGGACTTCTTCCGCCGCTGTGACGCCCTGCGGTTCAGCGGCGTGGAAATAGAGTGCGGATACGTGACGGAGATGCTGGATCAGGCGGGGGATTTTATTAAAAGAATGGAGAAGCACAGAGAAGCGCCTGATACGGGAGAAGCTGCCAGCGCCGTAAAAATGAAACCTCATGCAGGGAGGGAGGTATGAGCATAGGGTTTGAACGGCCCCTGCTGATCACAGCCGGAGCGGTAATCCTCCTCCTCCTCTGCGGCCTCTCCCGGTTCTTTCGGGACGCTCTGACCCTGGAGATTCCTCTGGGACCGCCGGGGGGCGTTCCCTTCAAGCCTCCTCTGAATCTGACCCTGTTGGTCAAGTTCCTCCGTATCCCTGAACTCTGCGGCATTTTCCTCCTCTTTGTCGCAGCTGCGGGACCCAGGTTCACCTCCCCGGAACTCGTCTGGTTCAGCCGGGGGGCGGATATACTCTTTGTACTGGATACAAGCCCCAGCATGGCCGGTCTGGATATGGATGGCCGCAGTCGCTTTGACGCGGCACGGGATCTGGTCCTGGGTTTTGCCGATGATCGGCCTGCGGACGCCATAGGGCTTGTAGCGGTGGGAAATGAAGCGGGCCTCCTTCTGCCCCCAACGGTGGACAGGCCGCTTCTCTATTCCCGGCTGGACGCCCTCAGAATAGGGGAAATGGGGGACGGCACCGCTCTGGGACAGGGACTTGCCATAGCGGCTCTGCATATCCGGACTTCCACAGCCCCCCGCCGGGCGGTGGTCCTAATCACCGACGGGGAGAACAATGCCGGGGCGGTACATCCCGAGACTGCGGCTGAAGCTCTGCGGGCTTCCGGGACCTCCCTCTGGGTGATAGGAGTTGGGTCCGCCGGGGAAGTCCCCATTGATTATATAGAACCTACCCTTAAGGTCCGAAGAACCGGTTCTTTTGATTCCCGTTTTGATCCGGAAACCCTTCGCGCCATTGCCCGAAAAGGCGGGGGGACCTTCATCGCCGCCCCCTCCGGGAAGGCTTTTTCCGAAGCCTTTGCCTACCTGACGGAGGCGGAGATGACGGTCGTGCGTTCCGGAACGGTGAACAAGACGCGGAACGTTCAAAGGCCGGTGATCCTTGCGGCCCTGGTTCTGATCCTCCTTTCCCGGTTTATCCGGCGCTGGCTTCTGGGGGCGTTCCTGTGAGTTTTGATTATCCCGTCATCCTTTTGGGCCTTGCGTTTCTCCTTCCCCTGGCGCTTCTTTCGGTCATTCATTACCGCTTGAGCAGAGGTGTTCTGGCCTTCTTTCCCCCCTCCCGGCGGGAAAGGGAATTCCGGGAACTCTGGTTCCGTTACCTTTTGTCCGCTTTCTCTTTTCTCCTGTTTTTCGCCTGCCTTATCATAGCCCTGGCCGGACCCCGTTGGGGAACCCAGCTTACGCCGGAGTTCCGCCGGGGAGCCGATGTGGTTTTGGCCATAGATCTTTCCCGGAGTATGGATGTCCGGGACGACGGGGAAGGAAGCCCTTCGCGGTTGGAACAGGCGGTGGCCATAGCCAGGGAACTGACGGCGCTTTCCGGGGGGACCCGCTTTGCCGTGGCGGTGGGAAAGGGGACCGGGGTTCTCGCTGTCCCCCTGACCGATGACGCCGAGGCGCTGACGGCCTTTCTGGAGGGGCTTTCAACTTCCCTTATCACCGGAAGGGGGACCAATCTGGAATCCCTTATTGCTGCGGCTTCCGGGGCTTTTCAGAACAGTTTTCCTACCCGCAGGCATATCATTCTGTTTTCCGACGGAGAGGCCCACCAGGGGTCCTTCTCTCAGGAAATTGAGAAAGCCCTTGTTGCGGAAATCACAATTACGGCGGTGGGTCTGGGCAGTGAAACAGGCGGGGCGGTCCCCGGTTTTTCCGGTCCTGACGAAGGTTCCGGGGAAACCGTCATGAGTTTTCTCCGTAGGGATACCCTGCGGAACGCCGCAGAACAGACCGGCGGCATATACCTTGACGGGACCAGGGAATATGCGGCGGCCTTTCTTGCGGACCATATCGCCGCAACGGTCCGGGAAACCGGGACCCGTGTTCCGGGATCGGCGGGCTTCAGGCGGGAACGGATCTCCCGTTCATATATTTTTATCATTGCGGCCCTGGCCGCCTTGGGAATGTCCAAGACTTGTGAAAAAAAACGGAGGCGTCATGAAGGCTAAAAACAGCGCCGGGCGTCTTTTTGCCCGTTATCCGGTAGTCTTTCCCCTGGCCGGAGTTTTTTTTCTTGTACTGTCCTGTTCCGATGTGCCGGGAAAGCTTAAAATAATAGAAGGGGGATTCTTCAATTCCCAGGAGATGTATACTGAAGCTATAGTGGCGTACCGTTCTTCGCTGGCGTTTACCGAGTCCGCCCCTTATGGGGAATACGGCCTGGGGGTCGTCTATCTCTCCCTGGATGAGGGGGACGCGGCTTTGGAACGGTTTACTACGGCGGAAAAAGCCCTGGCAGACATTGACGATAAAGAACATCGGGAATTACGTTACCGGATTCACTATAACAGCGGGGTAATCCGGTTTCGGAACGAAGATTTTGCCGGCGCGGCGGGGGAATTCCGCAAGGCCTTGGAAGCCAGCGGCAATCATATTGAAGCGAAGCGGAACCTGGAGTTGAGCCTCCTGTCGACAAGCCGCAGGGGAGACTCCACCCCGTCTCGTCTTATCGATGGGGGTAACGCCGAGAGAGGGGACGATGCCCTCTTTGATTATTTACGCCACAAGGAGCAGGATAGATGGAGAAGCCGGGAATGGGTCGAAGATACTCCCGTATCGGGGCCGGATTATTAGGATTTCTCACAGGTATAGCCGCCGTTCTCTGTCCGGTTTTTTCAGAGGAGACCGGATATTTCCCGGACCCGGACTACTACATGGACTATGGCATGGTACCCGAAACCGCGTCACCCGCCGAATTTGTCGAGGATTTGGAAGTGCTTCTGGAAACTTCCCCGGAAACCCCGGAAGTTCATGCTGAATGGAGGGTCTGCATCCTGGTGAATCATCCGAATCCCCAGGAGGTTTCCGTACGGATTCCCGATCTCCCTTCTTCCCTTGTGCTGGACCGGTTCCGTACCGCCGTCCGGTTCATCCGGCATGACGAGGCGGCTGACGCGGAGGAAAAGGAAAAGTGGACTGCGGTGGACTTTTTTTTTACCCCCGGACAGGGGGGCCCGGTTTCCCTTGCCCCTTTTGAAGTACGAGTTCCCGGGGGTTTGGGCCACAGCCCTCCGGTATCTGTCCGGGTCCGGGGCGGGAATGAAGAAGCCGGGTCCCTCTGGGCGATGTGGGAGCCCACCCCTGTATCCTTGACGGCGGGACAGAGTGCCGAAGTAAGGCTCCGTTTCATGACGGGGAAGATGGAAAGTCCGCAGGCCGCTTCCGTTTTGTACCGCCCTGAACCGCCGGTCAATGCCATAATCGAGTCCTTGGGCGTGATGGAGACCGGGCCCGGGGAGTTTCTCCTTCGTTTCCGGATTATCCCTCTGGAAGGAGATTTCATCAGCATTCCCCCTACCTCGCTAAAGTACGAAAACGCTTCTCTCATCGTCCCAGGCCGCGAGTTCTCTGTCCTGCCAGCAATCCCGGCGGCTTCCGCCGTTCCGTCCGCGCAAAGCCCCGCGCCGATTCCGGACCAAAGAATGAGCGCCAGGACCCCGGGAAATGCGAAACGCGCCGGTGAAGAGCCGTCCCCGGCCCTCATCTTCCCGGACGCTTCGGACCCGTTTTTTCCGCCTTTTCGCAAGGGCTATGAGCGGGCTCTGGAAGAAGGGCGTTCCTATTGGGATCGGGGCTTGTATGCCGAAGCCCTGGCGTCCCTCAGGCTGAATGAACGGGAACTTGCGGCGGGTCCAACTCTGGCGCCTTTGCGCAGATCCGCCGAAAATGCACTGGGCATAGGGTTCACGGAAGACGAAAAGTGGCGGCCCCGGTGGTTTTTCATGGTTTTGGCCGCCGTCGTTTCTTTCATCCTTCCCGTCCTTCTTATAAGCGGCGGCGGAGGGAAAAATTTCACCGTAACTTCAGGTTTTTCCAGGGGTTATACGTTTATTGTTATATTCTTTTGTATTATAATGGGAGGGCTTCTCTATGGAATTTTCAGCGGACCGGGACGGGTAACGCGGCCCGGCAGAGGCCGTACTGGGATACTCCGGGAGGCGAATGTTTTTAGGTTACCGGAAGACGGGAACGTTACGGATACGTTTTTCCGGGAGGGGGAACCGGTGCGGATCCGTTCCTTGACGGACGCCTGGGCCTATGTTGAATCCTTTGAAGGTAAAGCGGGCTGGGTTCCCCTGGATCGGATTATTCCCTATTAAGGTGGCAGGTATGGATTTTGGAGACATTTTGGATGCCTGGGACAAACAAACAGCCCGGGCCGGAAAAAACCGGGGAACAGATACAGGCGGCGGGATGGAAGCGGTCGCCATTGATCCCGTAACTGCCTGGCTCCGGGTGAACGGCGTTTATGATAAGGACGCCGAAAACCCGGAAGCGGAAGAACGGCAAGCCACGGAACGGCGCCGCAGGCTCAGGATGAAAAAGCCTGATGCGACTCTTGACCTCCACGGGCTTACCAGGGACGAAGCCTGGACATCTATGGAAACTTTTTTTGAGGAGAGCCGCCAGAAGGAGTTGGAAAAGGTCCTCCTCATACACGGCAAGGGAAACCATTCGGAAGGGGAGGCGGTATTGAAACGAGCCGTCCTCCAATTCATAGAAAAATGCCCCTATGCGGGGGAAAGCGGCCAGCCAAATGTGGAATTGGGGGGAAGCGGCGCTACCTGGGTATTGCTAAAGGCTACCGCTCCCGGTAAATGATGCGCCCCCTGCTTAAATCGTAGGGAGAGAGGGCTATCTTTACCCGGTCACCGGGAACAATGCGAATGTAATGCTTACGCATTTTACCGGAAAGGTGGGCGAGAATGCGGTGACCATTCTGATTATCAAGCTCAACTCTGAACATGGTGTTTGGAAGGGCTTCACGAACGACCCCTTCGACTTCAATAGCTTCTTCTTTAGCCACTATAACTCCTCTTTAATCTATGCTACCTATTCGTTCCGGTCCTGTCAACTGCCCCTGTGGGACAGAGCAGGATAAACGCATAGAAATGAGAGTATGCCTAAACTGCCCGGCTAATAATCACCGAAGGGCACAGTACCCTTGAACTGGCGGTACTTCGTGGCAAAAAACCACGGAGGACACGGAGTTTCACGGAGATAAAACCCGATTAGTAATAAAAACCCGGTATTCCTCCGTGATTAAAATTCCTATGCGTTTATCCTGCCCTGCGGGACAGATTTGAATCTTACGCCCTTTCTTCCTGTGGTAATTTTTCGGGCAGGTAATGGCACAGAGTATAAATGAGTTCGTTGAAGTTCAAGGGTTTTCCAAGATGATCGTTCATTCCAGCGGCCAGACATTGTTCGATGTCTTCCCGGAATACGTTGGCTGTCATGGCAATAATGGGTATTGTTTTGGCTTTTTGTATACCCACAGTCCTGATGAGACGAGTTGCCTCATAGCCTCCCATCTCGGGCATTTGTATATCCATCAGAATAAGATCGTAGTTTTCCGGCGTTGCGGCAAATGTCTCAAAAGCCTCCCTGCCGTTTTCGGCATGGTCTACAACGGCACCGGTGGGTTCCAGAACGGAAAGTACAATCTCGCGGTTTATTTCTATGTCTTCTGCAAGGAGTATCCTATAGCCTTTAAGACAGCCGGCTATATTTACGGGGGGCCGTACACTTCCGGAGAGGGTTTCAGTTTCTTCGCTTGCATCCGCCTCCTTACCCGCGTGGATAGTGAAGATGAAGGACGAACCCTTTCCCAGTTCCGATTCCACTTGTATTTTGCCGCTCATAAGCTCCACAATGCGCTTTGAGATTACCAGCCCCAGGCCGGTGCCGCCGTACTTCCGGGAGATGCTGTTATCCGCCTGTTCAAATGAATGAAAAAGTTTTACCTCCTGTTCGGGGGATATACCTATGCCCGTATCGGAAACAATAGTCTCTATGACACAACTACTGTCGTCTTCTGAAAGCAGTTTTGCGCCGATAGTGATGCTTCCGCCTTCGGGTGTAAATTTTACCGCGTTGGAGAGGAGGTTTGTGATCACCTGGGCAAGGCGCTGTTCGTCAGAAGCGATGACGAAAGGGATAGCAGGATCGATGATGACATCAAAGGCCAGTTTTTTTTCTTCCACCTTGAAGCTCAACACGTTGACAACATTGTTAAGCATGGCAGTAAAATTGAAGCTTGTTATCGAAAGTTCAAACTTGTCGGCTTCGATTTTGGACATATCAAGAATATCGTTGATGACATTGAGGAGATGGGTGGAGGCGCCTTTGATTTTGTTCAGGCAGTAATCTTTCTTTTCTATGCCGGGATCGGCGCTGCCTATATTCGCCATACCGATGATGGCGTTAAGGGGCGTGCGAATCTCGTGGCTCATGTTGGCAAGAAAATTTGACTTGGCTCTGTTGGCTTCTTCTGCCCGTTTAATGGAATTCTGGATTTCCGTGGTATCGTGGAGGATCATGATGGCACCTTCGGGATCACCGGAATCGCTGAACATGGGGGTAAAGAGCACCTCGTAATCACGGACTTCGTCCTTGTTGTTCAGGCTAAATCTTTCTTCGAGTATCTGCGGCTCCCCCGTGCGGACGGATTCCTCGAATATTGACGCCAGCATTTCAAGCTTTTCTTTTGAGACAAAACGGCTGAAGACTTCCCGAAAAGGGCGGCCGGCCACCAGTCCCGTATGCTTGATGCCGGTAACCTGGAGGAAAAGATCGGCGCAGTAGAGGATGCAGGAGTTTTCGTTAAAAACGATGAGGATGTCGGGATTGTACTGGAGGATAAGGCTCATGGTATGATCCTGCCTGAGCCGTTCATTCCTGAGAATAGAGTCTACACTTTCCCTTGCTAAAGAAGTGATCTTGACCCTTTCCAGTGTATCCCGGGTAAAATCCACCTGACGGGCAAGGCGCTTTACTTCTTTACGCAGATAAGCGATCTCTTCCGCTTCAGAGCCGAATTTTTTTTCTTCCGCTGCCATTATTGTCTCTTATAGAAGACAAGCGATGAACGTACAGTTATGGAAGCGGTTCACGGTGTATCCTTTTTCAGTATACACCGGACAGATTTCGCCGCCCGAGTAACTGAAGATATAGCCCGAAGAATCCGTCAGGGTATCCCGAATTTTATCCATTTCCGCAGTAGAATTGGCTTCCAGAACAAAGTAGCGGGTCAGGCAGGAAAACATGAGGATACAAGAACTGCCATCGTTCTTCTTTTCAAGAATCCGTTCCAGGGTTTCGCCGGTGGTTCGTATTACATCGGAGTAATCTATTCCGCCCACCGCCAGGGTTACGTTTTCCGGCATATTGCCACCGCAGGCAGCGTAGCCTTCTTTGGTGAGAAGGTAAATAGAACGGGCAACAGGTTTTGTACCATCATTGTAGTCGATTACAAAGGGAAAGAGCGATACCGCCCAGGTACCGCCTTTATGTTGAATGCCTATGCTCTGAAGATAATCAAGAACCGGCATATTGTTTACTTCCATAAGGATGTTGTCTTTTGACTTGGTGATAACACCCCGCTGTTTTTGTATCTTGTCTTCCGAGAAGGAGGTTACGAAGAAAGAAGGGTGCAGATCGCCGTAAAGAAGCGCGAATACCAGATTTTTTTCGCAGGCTTCCCCGTTATAGATGCTCCGGTTAAGGCTGTAGTCCACCGACGAATCTATTGCAAGGGAACCGAAAATGGGAATGCCCCCGGAGGCTTTGTCGAGGCTTAGGGCGATGATTTCACCGCCTAGATCATTTATGAAGGGTACAAAAGTGAGTATCATGGCTGGCTGGCCGGGATGTTTCGTACAGGTTTCCTGATAGGCGTTACAGATAGGCCCATCTATGTCTTTGCCGGTGAGTTCCGCCGCGCCGGTAAAAAAATCCGTGTCATCGCTGGTAAGAACCAGAAGTCCCAGCGACATTTCGCCTGTCATACCGGGCACCGCCGTCCCTGCGGTGGTTATGCCGATTACATCAAAAGGCAGAGCCGCGCAGATCGTCCGAATGGCGCCGGAATCAATAAAATCGGTGTAACAGGTAAGTATACCCAGGGAACTTTTGCGCAGGCCGCTGATATCAATCTGTTCCAGAATTTCCGCCGCCGCCATATCAGGATCATCAACTTCCAATGTGAAAGCCGTCATAGTTTTGATCATGGTATTCTCCTCTTGATTTTTCAAAGGCCGCCTCAAAAGCAACCTTGAAATTCGCAGTTTTACAAGGCTGAAAGCCTGAAAAACTACAAGAGTCTGTCCCAAAACTGTGCGCGTTAGCGCATAGTCAATTAGTTTTGGGACAGGCTCAATATACATAAATTATATCACCCTCTTTCGGAAAAAAGAAGGGTTAAACAGCATTTGAGGCCCTCTTTGCGCAAAAAATCCTGGAATATCTCGTTATTTGGGCTTCGAAAGAGCGATTTTTTCCTTAAAAACCCCGCCCAGCACCCGTATACCTTCTTCTATCCGTTCCGGGTCCTCGTTAGAGTAGTTCAGCCTGATGGCGTTGGCCGGGGTATTGGCGGCGAAAAACACATTTCCTTGAATATAGGCCACGTTCCTTGCTATGGCGTCTTTGAAAACCTCGGTTGTATCAATGGCGGCGTTGAATTCGCCCCATATGAAGAGGCCCCCCTCGGGGTTGGTATGGGTAAACTCTTCCGGCATATACCGGTCCAGAGCTTCGATCATGGCGTTGCGCCGTTTCCCGTAGACGGGGAGGCTCTTTTCGATGTTGGGAAAGAAATGCCCCTTTTCCAGGTACTTCTTGATGATAAGCTGGGTCAGGTTGCTGCTGTGAAGGTCCGCCCCCTGTTTGCCTATGGCCAGCTTTCTGATGATATCCTTGTGGGCGATGACGAAGCCCAGCCTGAGCCCCGGAGAAACGGTCTTGGAGAAACTTGATACATAGGCCACCCTGTCCGCCGTATCGAAGCTTTTCATGATGGGAATAGGCTCCCCGGCAAACCGCAGGCGGCCATAGGGGTCGTCCTCAATGACAATCGTCTCGTATTTTTCCGCCAGTCTCGTGATAGCCGCCCGGTTTTCGGCGGTATAAGTCTTGCCGGTAGGATTGGAAAAATTGGGGATACAGTACACGAGTTTGGGATGGTATTCCTTGAGTTTCCGCTCCAGGTCCTCAAGGTCCAGGCCTCCCTGTTCGGGACGAACACCGATGGTCCGGGCAGAATAAGACTGCGCGGTGGGCAGGAAACCCAAAAAGGTGGGGTCTTCCACAAGCACGGCGTCGCCGGGGTTGCAAAAGGCCTTGCACAGGAGATCCAACCCCTGACCACCCCCGGAAACCATGAGAATATTGTCCGCACCAATACTGGTGATACCTAAGTCTTTCACTAGGGGGATGATCAGTTCCCGTAGGCCGGGATAACCTTCGGTGGCGCCGTATTGCAGGCACTTTAAGCTGCCTTCGGGGTCGGAGAAGATTTCGGCGGTGATCTCCCGGACGGCTTCGACAGGCAGGCAGTCGCTGGCCGGCAGCCCTCCGGCAAAGGAAATGATCTCCGGGCGGATTAACAGCTTAAAAATTTCCCTGGTCGCCGTCCCGGTGAGCGGCGCAAGTCCGCTGCTGAAGGTGTACGTCAATTTGCTTCCTCCTTTATGCTTACCTTATGGTGTACGCCAAAACCGGCGGCGTGTCTACCGGTTCTGATTTACAGATAGCGTATGAGAGTCCAGGTTTATGCAAGCCCCATTGTTGAACAGACCCGCCGGCAGTCGGGGATATTCCGGATCGCAGGGAGTAAAATTTTCCGGTACGAACCGCCGTTAATTACGGTAAAACCGAAACAGCTGCGCGTGATGCCTCATTTTAAAAAGCAACCGAAGGGCTGGATGCCTCATTAAGAAAAAAGTAACTTTAGGCCGCCGCTTCCCTTCCAGAGGAAGAGGACAGAGCGGCGACGGCCTCCCGCAACGCGAGGATGGCCTTGTTGACAT
>JAITBO010000270.1 GCA_031283505.1 Treponema sp.
CCTTTCGAGTTTCAGAGCGCAGCCGGCGATTATGTGGGCATCGACATCGAATTGCTCGCGGCGGCAGCGGCGGATCAGGGGTTTGTCTACGACCTTAAGCCCCTGGGGTTCAGCGCGGCGGTGGCGGCCCTGGAATCAAACCAGGCCGACGGGGTTATCGCCGGTATGAGCATTACCGACGAACGGAAGCTCAAGTATGATTTTTCCGCGCCCTACTATGATTCGGGGGTAGTTATGGCTATCCGCGCCAATAACAGCGCCATCAAGAGTTATGCCGACTTGAAGGATCAGCGGGTGGCGGTGAAAACCGGTACGGAAGGGGCGACCTTTGCGGAATCTATCCGGGATCAGTACGGATTCACCCTTGTCTACTTCGATGAATCTCCCTTTATGTACGAGGAAGTGAAGGCGGGGAATTCCGTGGCCTGTTTTGAGGACTATCCGGTCATGGGATACGGTATATCCCAGGGGAATGGCCTGAAAATGGTAACCGGCATGGAAAAAGGGTCCTCCTACGGCTTCGCGGTACTCAAAGGGAAGAACCAGGACCTGTTGAAGATGTTCGATCAGGGGCTCGTCAATCTCAAGAACAACGGAAAATATCAGGCGATATTGGACAAGTATATCGCGGTTGAATAAGCCAAGATTGAGTAAACCTGAGGGAAGGGACCTGGAAAAATGGATATAGCAAGGGTATTGCGGGAGGTTTTTCCGCTCTTATTCCGCGGAATGATTGTTACGGTACAAACCACTCTTTGCGCGCTGGTTATCGCGGTCTTTTTGGGTCTCTTTACCTGTCTGTTTGGCTTGTCAAAAGTGGGAGCCCTGCGCCGTCTGGCTAAGGGCTATATCTGGATCATCCGAGGGACCCCCCTTCTGGTCCAGACCTTTTTTGTCTATTTCGGCATTCCCCAACTGATTCAGGCCATAGGGGTAAATTTCAGGCTTTCTCCCTTTGCGGCGGGGATTATCACCCTCAGCCTCAACGCCGGCGCTTATATAGCCGAGATTTTCCGGGGCGGAATCCTCGCAGTTGACGCGGGTCAGATGGAGGCGGCGCGGAGCCTGGGGCTGTCCCATTACCGCGCCATGTTCAAAATCATCCTGCCCCAGGCTATCCGGGTATCCATCCCGTCCCTGGTGAATCAATTCATCATCAGCTTAAAGGATACCTCCATCATTTCGATCATCAGTCTGGGGGAGATCGTGTATGAGGCGAAGATATATATAGGACGGACTATGCAATCCTTTGCTACCTGGACCATAGTCGGCCTAGTGTACCTGGTGATCATCACCGTGCTGTCCCATATTTCCACGTACGTTGAAAAGAGGCTTAGTTATGGAAGCAAAGGTATGCGTTAAAGATCTCCACAAGTCCTTCGGCGCTCTGGAAGTGTTGAGGGGGGTCAGCATGGAGGCCCATGAAGGGGATGTGATCTGCGTTATCGGGCCTTCGGGTTCCGGGAAATCGACTTTTCTGCGGTGCATCAATATGCTGGAAAAGCCGACTTCGGGGCAGGTCTTTGTGGACGGTCATGAGCTTACGGGGAAGCGGGCCAACATCAACCGGGCCCGCCGGAATATAGGCATGGTTTTTCAGCAGTTCAATCTTTTTCCTCATCTGACGGCCAAGAAGAACATCATGTTCGCGCCGGTGGATCTTAAACTGATGCATAAACATGAGGCGGAAACCAGGGCATTGGAGATACTCAAACGGGTGAATCTGGAGGACAAGGCGGATGTCTACCCCTGGCAGCTTTCCGGGGGCCAGCAGCAGCGGGTCGCCATTGCCCGGTCTTTGGCCATGAATCCTGACGTGATGCTTTTCGATGAGCCGACCAGCGCCCTGGACCCGGAGATGATAGGCGAAGTGTTAAGCGTGATCAAGGAACTGGCGGACGGCGGGATGACTATGATCATTGTAACCCACGAAATGAATTTTGCCCGTGACATAGCCGACACCGTTCTTTTTATGGAAGGCGGCGTCATCGTCGAATCCGGAAGTCCAGGGGTGGTGTTTAAGAATCCCCGGGAAGAGCGGACCCGCCGGTTTCTGAATTTACTACTTTAAGCCCCCCGCCGCCTTCGTTCGGCCTGGGCAGGGGTATGTCGGCGTAGCGGCCTGAATTATTCCAGTAGGTAAGCCCCCCGTTGCCGGCGTTCCGGACCCCTTCGATTTCCCGAAGCACGTAATCGTTGTTGTAATATAGGCGATCATAGGAGACGTTGAGGTAGAATGCCTGCACATAGGGACGGACTATGACTTGCCCCCTGGCGATACGGGCAGTACGCTGGGTGCCCAAGTAGTAAATGCGGTAGGGCCGGAGTTCCGCTGGTTTTTGGGCCAGAAAACCCTGCTCAAAGTGGCTGGGGTAATACATGGGGCATATTGCGTCCACATAAGGGGCCAGAAGTTCCACCTCCTGCCCGGTCCGGGCTCCGGTGCGGTACCAGCCGTTGGCCCCGTAGATGTCGATAGAAATAGGGGCGCTGATCCGGGAGCGGATGTGGCGCAGGAAGGAGAGCATGGCGCTTTCCATGTCCATTCCGTTTTCCTGCCACCGGTATTTGGCGGTGGCCAGGTTGTCCCCATCGGTCGGGAACCGGATGTAGTCGAACTGAATTTCGTCAAATCCCCGTTCATGAAGTTCCCGTCCAACGGCGGCGATATAGTCCCAGACCTCCTCGGCGTAGGGGTCCACCCATTGCTCGTCGTAGTAGGTACGGACTATCTCGTAGGCGGGATCATCCGCAGGAAAGGTTTCCGTCGTCAGGGAGGAACCCGAAGATTCCCGGTTTTCCGGCGTTTTGAGCCTCCGGCTGTCGTAGTACCCTTTCCAGGGTTTGTTGTTACGGCTGTCCCAGACCGCAAATTTGCCGCCTTCCTTCCGGGCAAGTTCCGGGTCTTTGAAGACCACCACCCTGGCGGCGGTATATATGCCCCGCTCCTTCATGGTTTTGAGGAAGGCGTCTATATCCACCGGGCGAAAAACCCGGCCTTTTTCCGCAATGACGGGATTTAGGGGGCTGAACCTGATACGTCCGTAATCATCCTTCATGTCAATGACCACCATGTTGAGGTTCCGGCTCTCCATGATGTCCAGATAGGGATTGAGGGACTGGCTTTCCATGGCGTGGTTCACCGGCAGGTAAAGGCCCTCCCGGTTTGCCGCCGGATTTTCCGGCCTGCCCTCTTCATACTCCGGTCCGGGGACATCAAGAAGCCAGAGTTCCGAAAGGTTTACCGGTTCTATATCGGGGCGGAAACCGTCTTCCGGAACCATCAGGCAGAGGGCGGTAATCCCCTGGCTTTTCAGCCGCCGGACCAGATCGCTGAGGTCCTGCCTGGGCCGGGCGTCCGTTTTTATCTCCCCTCCGGTCTGCACGGGGAGGCTCAACTCCATGACCGCTCCTTCCCGGACAAAGCGCAGGGCATCCCGGCCCACGTCCAGGGAATCCACCGTGCCGAAATCCGCAGCATCCGACCATATCCGGGTAAAACGCTTCCGTTCCCAGTCCAGCCGGTAGAGGCGGCGCCGGAAGGTCTGGGCGGCGTATATCTCGTTTTTTGGGGGATCGTTACCTGAGGGGATCAGGATTACGGCGATATCCGACACTTCATCGGAGTTGCCCGTGGTCTCAAGCCTTTCCAGGCCCTCGCTCAGTTCCGTCCACTTGGCCCCCGGTACACCGACTTTGATGTAGTGAACCCCGTAGGTACTGTGGGAAAGAAAAACCGTGAGTTCCGGCAGGTTAGCCACCGCCACCGCCTTTATGCCGCTGGTCCGGTAAGAGGGAAACCCCAGGCTCTTCCATGAACGCCCCTGATCCCTGGTAAGAAAAACCGCTTCCTTGGTAGCGCATACCATAATATCCGGATTTGCGGGGTTCACCTCCAAGTCTTTGAGTTCCTGAACCACCGTGATAAAAGATTTTTTCCCTTCGTCATAGACTTTTATAGTTTTTTCCGGAAGCCAGCTGTTCCGGTTTTCCCATTGGATGAGATCCCGGGAAACCAAAACCCCCGTATCACTCAATATGGCCCAGAAATCCCCGGCCCTGATTATCTTTCTCACTCTGCCGCCGGTCCAGAGGGGACTTACCACCCCGTAACGGCTTATTCCGTAGAGTCCCGCATCCGTCCCGGCTATGACCTGCCATCTGATCCGGGCAGAGAGTCCTTCCGTCAGAATACCTGCCTGGGCGCTAAGTACAACAGGAAGGATGACGAACAGAAAAAAAACGCAGCATATCAAGAATCCCCCTCCGGTCAGAGAGGAAAAAACATACATCCTTTTTTTGGACATGGTTAAATCCATTTTAATAAATAAACCGGAATGTGAGAAGATGCCTAAAATACCGTTACCGCATTTAGCAGGTTGTTCAACCTAAATAGAGTCTGTCCATAATGTAGACACATTATGGACAGACTACCTTAAAATCTGCATTTTCGTAACCTTTAGGTGAAAAAATGCAAGGTCTGTCCACAAAGTAACCGACTTTGCGGACAGACTCTAATTATACCGGCGGCAGTTTCAAGGATGTTCAGGCCGGCCTTGTTAATATTTCCGGTTCTATCCCTTACGAGGAAGATTTGGCACCCATTGGCGGCGCGTATGGCGCCAGGCACAGGTAAGGATGTTTTTTTATGCCCCAGGACAAATGGGAGATGGATATTTAGCCGTCTCTGTTTTTTTTTCAAAATTTCACTTGACCTTTTCCCGGCTAAGTAAGTATTTTTTAGTTAAATAGTTCGAAAAATCACTCTATATTGTTTGGAAACAAAGTAATGAATGAAAAATTCGCGGAACAGACGGAAGACTTGACGCCCGAATACGAGGGCGACGGTGAAGCGGTTGAAGACGGAGAGAAGACGGAAACGCCGGAATCTCAGAGCGAAGGGGAAAGAATAGCCGCTCTGGAAGCAAAATTGGCGGAACTGAGTGACCAATATCTCAGGAAAGCGGCGGATTTTGAGAATTCCCGTAAGCGGATGAACAGGGAGAAGCAGGATGCCATTGATTTTGCGAATCAAAGCCTGCTTTTGGATCTTATTCCTGTCATTGATGACTTTGAACGGGCCATACAGTCCGCCGCCGTATCAAAGGATTTTGGCAGTCTCTACGAAGGGATCGCCATGACCGAAAAACGGCTCATAACCATGCTGGAGAACAAATGGGGGCTGAAACGCTTTGATTCCGCCGGGGAGCCTTTCGATCCTAACCGGCACGAGGCGTTGATGATGGAAAAGTCCGCTGATGTTGCCGAACCGGTCGTTCAGGAAGATTTCATTAAGGGCTATACCTTAAAAGACAGGGTTATACGGAGCGCCAAGGTGAAGGTGATAATGCCCGAAGCCCCTTCCGCCCGGGAGGCGGATTTGTCAATTTCCGCGGAATCGCGGCCCGAAGAAACACAAAACCCCGGCGCTGAAAAGGCCGGGGATTAAAGATAAAGAGGAGTCTAAGGTAAAATGGGAAAAATAATAGGAATCGACTTGGGAACCACAAATTCATGCGTAGCCGTCCTGGAAGGCGGCGAACCGGTAGTCATCCAGAACTCCGAAGGGGGACGGACCACTCCTTCCATCATTGGCTTTACCAGCAAGGGTGAGCGGGTAGTGGGTCAGCCCGCAAAAAATCAAATGATCACCAACCCGGAGAACACTGTTTATTCGATCAAGCGTTTCATGGGCCGCCGGTATTCAGAGGTGACCAACGAGATGAAGCTGGTCCCTTACAAAGTGGTCGAACAGGCCGACGACGTGCGGGTGGATATTGACGGAAAAAAGTATTCCCCCCAGGAAATTTCCGCTTTTGTGCTTCAAAAAATGAAGCAGACTGCCGAAGATTACCTGGGCGAAACCGTAACAGAGGCGGTCATTACCGTGCCGGCCTACTTCAACGATGCCCAGCGTCAGGCCACCAAGGATGCGGGGAAGATCGCGGGCCTGGAGGTCAAGCGTATCATCAACGAACCTACCGCCGCTTCCCTAGCTTTCGGTTTCAACAAGGACCAGAAGAAAGAAAAAACCATCGCCGTCTACGACTTGGGGGGGGGTACGTTTGATATTTCCATCCTGGAACTGGGCGAAGGGGTCTTTGAGGTAAAATCCACAAACGGCGACACCCACCTGGGGGGCGATGACTTTGACCGGCGCATCATGGAATGGCTCATCACCGAATTTAAGCAGGATACGGGTATTGATCTGGGCAAGGACCGCATGGCTTTACAGCGGCTCCGGGAAGCTGCGGAGAAGGCGAAAATTGAGCTTTCCGCCATGCAGACTACGGAAGTGAATCTGCCCTTCATCACGGCGGATCAGTCCGGTCCCAAACACCTGCAAAAGAGCCTGACCCGGGCGAAATTTGAGCAGATGGTGAGCGATCTCCTGGAGCGGTCCAAGGAGCCCTGCAAGAAAGCCCTGGCCGATGCGGGCCTTGGCGCGGACCAGATAGACGAGGTTATCCTGGTCGGCGGTTCCACCCGTATTCCCGCAGTTCAGCAGATCGTCAAAGATCTGTTCAAGAAGGAACCCAACAAGGGGGTCAACCCCGATGAAGCGGTGGCCATAGGCGCGGCCATACAGGGTGGTATCCTGGGCGGTGATGTAAAAGATGTCCTCCTTCTGGACGTTACCCCTCTGTCTCTGGGTATCGAAACCCTGGGCGGCGTGATGACCCGGCTTATCACGCGGAACACCACCATTCCCACCCGGAAAAGCCAGATATTCTCTACCGCTGCCGATGGGCAGACTGCGGTGTCCATTCAGGTCCTCCAGGGTGAGCGGGAAATGGCGAGCCAGAACCGCGTTCTGGGACGTTTCGATCTGGTGGGTATTCCACCCGCGCCCCGAGGGGTCCCGCAGATCGAGGTAACTTTCGACATAGACGCCAACGGTATTGTCCATGTGTCCGCTAAAGATCTTGGGACGGGCAAGGAACAGAAGATCCGCATAGAAAGCTCCTCCGGGCTTTCGGACACCGACATTGATCGCATGGTCAAGGAAGCGGAACTCCACGCCGAGGAGGACAAGCGGGAAAAGGAAAAGGCCGAAGCCCGGAACGAAGCGGACACCATGATCTACAGCACCGAGAAGAATATCAAGGATCTGGGCGACAAGGTAAACGTGGCGGATAAGACCAAAGCGGAGGAGGCCATTGCCGATCTGCGCCGGGCTTTGGAAGGCGGCGATACTCAGACCATCAAGGACAAGACCGAAGCCCTCCAACAGGTTTCTTACAAGATTGCCGAAGAGGTCTACAAACAGACCGGCGCCCAACAGCAGGGTCCCGGTTCCGGCGGTCAGGCCGACGGCGGTTTTCAGAGTCAGGATGGCGGCGGCAGCAATACCAAAAGCGCCGAGGACGTGGACTACGAAGTCGTAGACGATAAATAGTGAAGAAAATGAACCGTGGGCCTTATAAACCTTTACGGATTTTCCGCCTGAAAGGGTTGGTTCTGTTTATGCGGTCTGTTATACTGCTTTAGGGATGGAATTTAACAATATCTCTGTGAAATTCGGGGTTTTTTGTAGATTTTCAAACCTAAAGCAGTATATAAGGATTCGCGGTTAAATTCATTAAAGGGGTCCGATGTGGCCAAGCGTGATTACTATGAAGTGCTGGGACTGCAAAAAGGCGCGTCCAAAGACGATATAAAAAAGGCGTATCGAAAACTTGCCATCCAGTATCATCCGGACAAAAATCCGGGGAACAAGGAGGCGGAAGAGAAATTCAAAGAGGCTACCGAAGCCTACGAGATTCTTTCGGACGACAAGAGAAAGGCGGCCTACGATCAGTTCGGCTTTGCCGGTGTGGAGGGGATGAGCGGCGGTCAGGATTTTTCTTCCGCCTTCCAGGGGTTCGAGGACATATTCGGGGATTTCTCCGGCATCTTCAATACTTTTTTCGGGGGCAGCCGCCGTTCTTCAGGTAGTTCAGGGGGCGTCCGGCAAGGCGCCAATCTCCGGTATGATATAGAAATACCCTTTAAGGACGCCGTTTTTGGCACCAAGGTAGAAATCCAGTATTCCCATAACGAGTCCTGTCCTTCCTGCAAGGGAACCGGAGCTTCCGGCGGTTCGGGTAAAAGGGTGTGCCCCACTTGCCAGGGATCGGGCCAGGTCCGGCACAGCCAGGGGTTCTTCTCCATGGCGTCCACCTGTCCGTCCTGCGGCGGCGAAGGCTACATCATCGAACATCCCTGTAAGGACTGCGGCGGTTCGGGCACTCAGAAAAAACGCCAGAAGATCATGGTCACTATTCCTGCGGGAGTGGAAAACGGAAAGCGGGTCGTCATTCCCCGGCAGGGAGACGCCGGGCCCAACGGCGGTTCGCCGGGGGACCTCTACGTGTTCATCCAGGTAAAGCCCCACGAATACTTTGAACGCCAGGACCTGGACCTCTACTGCGCGGTGCCTGTCTCCGTAACCCAGGCGGCTCTGGGAGCGGATGTCCATGTAACTACCCTGGACGGAAAAACCATCAAGGCGAAGATACCGCCGGGTATACAGAACGGATATATGCTCCGCATCCGGGACGAAGGTGTTCCCGCAGCCGGCCGCCGGGGCAGCCTCCATATCAAGGTAATGGTTCAGGTACCGGTCAAACTTTCTCGCCGGGGCCGGGAACTCATGGAAGAGTTGTCCCGGGTGGAAGGTGAAAACGAGTCGCCCAAACCGATTCCCCTGTCGGAACTGGCTAACCGTTAGCGCAATGGTAATCTGCAATACCCACCGTGCCGGTAAGACCGGCACGGGATCCGGCGCATTTTTTCGAGAGCGCCGGACCGGATTAAAACTTACATCTGAAACCGTGTACCGTCCAGAGTAAATACAGGAATCTGATCGAGGGGCGCAGCCACCCGGATTGTTTTTCCCCCTTCGATCCTTTCTCCGGTCCATGCGTTGGTCCATTGAACTTTTGCCGGAAGATAAACATCCCTTTCCCTTTGTCCTTCCCGCAGAATGGGAGCTACAAGATAATTTGGACCAAACATAAATTCGGTTTCTGTTTCCCATGCGGTGGAATCATCGGGAAAATCATAAAAAAGCGGCCTCATGATCGGGGTTCCCTTTTCATGCGCGGCTTTCATCTGTGCCGCAATATAGAGCCTTAGTTTTTCCCGCAGAAACAGATATTTTTTACAGATTTCATAAATTTCAGCGGTAAATGACCAAACCTCGTTATCCGCACCGGAAACGCAGGAGGCGCCCCCGGTACTGCCAAACTGCGGTTTCATAGGTTCACGATTTCCATGGAGCCTCATAACAGGACAAAAACATCCCCATTCAAACCAGCGGATCAGCACTTCATGAAAGTAGGGATCGTTCACATTTCCTCCGTAAAAACCGCCTATATCGGTAGTCCACCAGGGTATTCCGGACATACCCATATTGAGTCCGGCAGTCAGTTGGTTCCGGAGGCTCTCGAATGTTGAATGAATGTCGCCGCTCCAGACCAGGGCGCCGTAGCGCTGGCTTCCGGCCCAGCCGCCGCAGCAAATATCGCCGGTAAAGAAACGAAGATGCGTTACAATATCATCCCTGCCTGCGTGTATACGAACCCGGAAATTGCAAGCGTCGGCATGACCGAAGTCCAGGTAAAAGAAGCGGGACTGCCGTACAACACGGGGATGTTCCCCGCCATTGCCAACGGACGATCCCTCATCATGGGCGATTCTTCCGGCTTCGTGAAGCTCCTTACCCACAGGGATTCTGGTGAGATCCTGGGGGCCCACATCATGGCGAAACGGGCGACGGACATGATAGGCGAAATCGCCCTTGCCATGCGTGCCGAGGCGACCCTTGAGGAATTGGGCGATACCATTCACGCCCATCCTACATT
>JAITBO010000289.1 GCA_031283505.1 Treponema sp.
GATGGAAGTTTTTCCGATCTACAAGTACCACCATCGTTTATTCCTGCGGGGACGTTCAATCTGATACTGGACAATCTGGCGGCGCTCATCACGGAGATGGGGGCACGCCAAATAACACCGGTGCTAATCAGCTTGCGATTTTGTTTACGGCTGCGGGACTCCTAGAAAAAATCAAGACCGTAGACGGAGCGGATAGTGGACTTGATGCCGACAAGCTCGATAGGCAGGAGAGGACTTATTACGCACCCCTAGCTGCCCTCGGCAATGATACCAATTTTGCAAGTACCATCACCAACGCCCTGATGCTCAAGGCCCCCCTTGAAAACCCGGAGCTGACGGGGACTCCCACGGCGCCCACGGCGGAGGTATCGACCAATAACACACAGATCGCTACCACTGAGTTCGTCCGGGCGGCTATAACGGCCCTCGTCAATAGCTCCCCTGAAGCGCTGGATACGCTCAATGAGTTGGCCGCTGCCCTCGGCAATAACCCCAATTTCGCGACCGACATCATCAATGCCCTTGCATTCGAGGCCTCGCTTGCAAGCCCGGCGCTGACAGGGACTCCCACGGCGCCCATGGCGGCGGCCTCGACCAATACTCCCACGGCCTTTGTCCGGGCGGCTATAGACACGCGAAGCCCCGATTTTACTCAGAACCCGACTGGAACACTTTACAAAACGGTTACAACAAATGGTCCCACTCTCATCCCAAAGGGCATATACTGTATCGTGGCTATCGGAGCAGGAGGCAGCGCCGGGTCATCGGCCGGGACGTATGACGATGATAGAAGCGATGTGATAGCGGGAACAGGCTGCTCAGGATCGAGTGGCGAGATGGTAGTAGTATACATCAAGCTAGATCAAGATACGCGCTGTTATATTGCTTGCGGGAATGGAGGGGTAGGTCCCGTGACACCTAGTAGTGATATAAGTGGCGAACCTGGGAAGAGAGGTGGTAACACAGAGTGTCGCCTTGAGGGGAGATTAATTATCGCATACGGAGGAGCAGGAGGGACTGCAGGGGCGAAGTGGACAACACAGGCAAACGCACCAGATGGGGAATCATCCGAAGTTGCATCCGGCGGGGTCGGAGTGAAAGGAAATGGAGATAATACTATAGGTGCCCCCGGAGTAAAAAAAATTGCAGGGATAAATGTTGGTGACGGATTAAAGGACGGGGTTGCCGATACAACAGCCGGTAGAAAAGGAAACACCGGTGGCGGAATAAACGGAAAAAATGGCGGGACGGGTGGTACATACGCTAGTATAAATGGAGGCAATGGCGCAGCAGGTTGTGGTGGCGGGAGTCCGTATGCTGATACCTATGCAGGTAGCCAGGGGAACGGTGGGAAAGCCGGAAACGGCGGTAACGGCTACGTGGAATTTTTTAAGCTGAGTAATTAACCGGTGTTGCCGGAACAGAGACCCTTAATGTAAGGCCATTTCACTATTTGTAATTTCTGGATGGCCTGTATTCGCTGGCATGTTCAGCATGTGATTGCTATGGTTGTTAGCATCATTCCATAGTACTTTTTATGTCCCTGTTGTCATTACCCCTTTATCATACTTTGTAGATCACCACCCAGAACTTTTCATTCTTTTATCGACCATACTAACCAGTTTCTGTAGACCCCTACTGAATAACTGCCCCCTGTACCAAGGGGCAGGCAGGGGAATATTTTTACTTCAACGCACCGGTCTTCTTGTGAACGGCGATAAGTTCGGCGACATTGTCTTTGGTGTAAAGGGGACACACAATATCGGTGTTCACGACATCGCTGGCTGTTCCGGAAAGAATCTGATTGGCAAGTTCCATGTTCTTCCGGGCTAGTTCATCGGCATTTTGGAATGCGGTTCCGGTCATGCGGCTTTCCTCAATCAGGAGGGCTGCGGCGGCATCACCGTCAACACCGTAAACAAGCAGAGAATTAAACTTAGCATTACCCTTTACTGCTTCCAGAGCACCTATCGCCATGTTGTCGTTCATGGAAACCACCGCATCGATTTGAGGGTTAGCCTGTACCCAGTCTTCCATATACCGCATACCTTCATCTTTGTTCCAGTGGCCGGACTGTTTACCGACAATAGTAACATCGGGCCGCTTGACGAAGAATTCCTGTTCCCAGGAGCGGCGGCGCTCAACAGAATAGAGGTTGCCATCCGGTCCCCGGAGCACCACAACCTTTGCACCTTGGGGAATCTGGGTTAACGCCAGCCGCGCTACCACCGCGCCCTGTTCGTAGGGATCGGCGTCCACGCTGTTGGTGACGGCCATGATGGCAGGATCAGGTACCCGGGGATTAGTAAGGATGACTGGGATCTTCGCTGCGACCGCTTTCAAGATATAGGGCTTCTGTGCTTCACTGTCATTCGGTTGCAGAATGATGAGGTCGTACTTATTGGTGATAGCATTTTCGATTGCCGCATTCTGCTTGGCATCATCAGCCTGACCGTCAACGACATCGACTCTGAGGTTGGGGTACTTCTTTGCTTCTTCCTTGATGGAATTCGCAAGCCACGCGGCAAAAAGGTCCGCCTGAGCGCGGGCAATATACACGACCCGTTTCGTACCGCTTGAGTCTTTGCTGGCGTTGGCAAATACCATGGATGACACCATAACCAGCACCAGTACTGCGAGAAGAATCTTTTTCATTCCTTTCCTCCAAAAAAATCTTTTTTAAGCGCGATGCGCTTAATTACCTGTTTTATGACCACGTTGCGGCGGTCTCTGCGGGCAGTTCCCTGGGTCTGGACCGGTTGTTTTTTGCACGGATGTCCATAATCACCGCCAGGGCGATAATAATGCCCTTGATGATCTGCTGAACATAGGAATTAACCCCTAAAAGATTCATAATGTTGTTGAGAATACCCACAATGAATGCGCCGGCCAGGGTTCCCATCGCGGTCCCAATGCCCCCCAAAAAACTGGTCCCGCCGATCACCGCCGCGGTCAGGGCTTCAAATTCATAGCCTTGGGCCGCAGCTGGCAATCCGGCATTATTCCGTGACATAAAGATAACCCCCGCAAGGCCGACAAAAATCCCGTTGATCATATAGACAACAAATTTTGATCTTGAAACCTGAATGCCCGAAGCGTTAGCCGCTTCTTCATTTCCGCCTATGGCGTAAAGGGATCGTCCAAGCCGAGTGTTGTTCAAAATGTACCACGTAACAAAAAGGATCAACATCATGAAAATAATGGGAATAGGAATATAAAGCAGAGAACCCTGTCCCAATACCACGAAATTGCCGATTTGGTAAATGCTCTGCCCAGCGGTATAGAGCAATACAAAGCCCCGGGCCATCGTCATAACCGCCAGGGTGGCGATGAACGGCGGCGTCTTGAACACACTGGCCAGGGTCCCGCTCACCAGATTACAGAGGACACCGATTCCCAGTCCCACAGCGGAGGCCAGGAGCAGAGACCCGGTCGCCTTGTATACCGCCACAGCGAGTACCCCGGCCAAAGCCAGCACTGCGCCGTTGGCAAGATCAATAAGGCCGGCAATGATCAGCATAGTCTCCCCAAAGGCAAGGATGGCGATCACCGAATTCTGCTTGAGAATATTGCTTAAATTCGTCAGGGACAAAAAATTCCGGTTCAGCAGAGTACTGATCAGGAATGTGGCTATCAATATGACAAAAATACTGTACTTGCTTACAAAAGAAGTAAAACGGGACCATGAAAAAACTACATTCTTAGTCATTCTGTTTCTTCCTTACCTAAATAGTGTTATACGGCCGCTTTTACGTTGCCTGTAGCATACTGCATTATCAATTCCTGGGAGAACTCGCCGCGATTTAACTCGGCGGCTATCCTTCCTTTAGACATTACATAAATCCGGTCGCACATTCCCAGAAGCTCCGGCAGTTCCGAAGAAATCATGATGATACCTTTCCTGCCCTCCTTGACGATTTCGCTTATCAGTTTGTATATCTCATATTTCGCCCCCACATCGATTCCCCGGGTCGGCTCGTCTAGGATCAGGATCAGGGGGTCTTTAATAAGCCATTTGGCCAGAACAACCTTCTGCTGATTACCGCCGGAAAGATTGGCCGCAGGGGTCTCTATAGAGGGGGTCTTTATCTTGAGATTGTTGCACTGTTCCTGTATCTCTGCCAATTCCTTATTCTTATGCAGCCAGCCTCCGTAAATATACCGGGCAAGATTGGGAAGGTCCATATTTTCCCTGACGCTGCGCATGAGTACGAGGCCGTAACGGCGACGGTCTTCGGAACACATGGCGATTCCGTTATTCACGCTGTCGTCCACCTTTTTTATAACCGCCTTCTTATTCCGAAGTACGACGGTACCCGAATCTATCGGGTCCAACCCGCCGATGACCCTGGCGACTTCGGTACGTCCGGCCCCGACCAGCCCTGCAAAGCCCACAATCTCCCCCGCCCGCAACGTGAAGCTGATATCTGAGAAGACACCGGTCCGGCTCAGATTTTCTACCCTCAGCAGTTCTTCCCCGGTGTCTTATTCCCGCTTTTAGCGAATATACGTTACAACACCTTCCCTACGTGGAGGCGCATTGAGTCTTTCCGTTTTTTTATATCCCAGTGCAATGCTGTTAAAAGGAGCGTAACCTTCCGGCAGCCCTAAATTTTCTATAATTTTTTTACCTTCCCCGATCTGAGTTATAACAGCCGCCGCGCTGACCCAGCAGGAACCGATTTGCAGCGCCTCGGCAACCAGCATTATATTCTGCGCCGCAACCGCACAATGGCAGGAACCTCAACCTTGGGGTAGTCATTGGACAGTTCCCTGCCTACCATCAGCGCGATAACCTTATCAATGGTCAGATTCTTCGCCTCATCGCTTCCGACCACCCTTCCGTCCCTAAACACGGTTATCCGATCGGCGATCTTGAAGATCTCGTCCATCTTGTGGGAGATATAGATGATGCTTTTACCCCGTTTTTTCAAATCCAGGATTTTATTCAAGAGCTCATCGCTCTCCTTTTTCGCAATGGAGGAAGTCGGTTCATCCATGATCAATATTGAGGAATCCTTGTGGATCGCCTTAAGGATTTCCAGCATCTGAATATCGGCGATGCTTAAATTTTTCAGTTTGGTCTGAAGCCCGTCCACCATTCTGGGATTATCAATCAGTCCCTCGGCCTGCAATAGATCTTCGGTTTGTTGGTAGATATACTTCCAATCCACCTTGCCGAATTTATTCACCGGCAGGTTCCCCAGGAAGAGGCTTTCCGCCACGGTCATCTCCGGAACATAGGTGCACTCCTGGTAGATCATGGCGATCCCCTGATTCCGGGCATCCACGGGATTTTGGATATGAAC
>JAITBO010000365.1 GCA_031283505.1 Treponema sp.
ATCGCCTGTAGCGCGTTTCTTTCGTCCGTGTTATAGTGTGTATACGGCATCGTTAACCTCCGATAGTTTGGTTTGCAGCTTTATTCTACCGTGTTTACGATGCCGTTTCTATGCCCTCCTATTTTCGCACTTCAAAAAAAAATGGGCCCTGCATCAGGGTGAATCGAACAGCGGAGATACGGCATGGCCTCAGAAAGTAAAGAGCGTTTACGATAATTTGGTAAGCGATCTGGGGCTGGATGAATCGGTTCCTTTGCTTGCAGGTCAGTTGGTAAACGGAGGGACTACAGGCATGAACGGGATTATCCTGAGTTTGCCGGAAACGATCCCAAGCGCCCGTGTCATTCGCGCGGACGGTTTAGGGAAACAACCCGACAATCTGCATTTTTCTCCGGAAGGGTACAGGGAGTTGGGAAGACGGTATGCCGCAGAGATGCTTTCCATCCTGGGCTATCAATAGGTCAAATTTAGCCGCAACCTCCTTAGGGAATTGCGGCCTCTTTCCTCCCCATGAACCTCTGGCTCCTATTGAGAGACGAACTCCGCTCCCCGTTCCTGCTTTACATTAAGGGAGGAAAGGGAAAGATACAAATAGGGATAGTTGTCTTCTTCGTAAGTTTTCAGGACCCCCGTGGCTTCCACCCAGGCGTTCTCTTCGGGATAGGGATTTTCCGAAGCAGGCTCTCCATCCCAGGCTACCTCAAACCCGGCGCTCCCGTCATTGCCACAGCAACCGGGTCCATAGCGGATTACAAAACAGTAGGAAGAACCGTATTCTTCCACAGGATAGGACTTGAAGAGTCCCTCCAGCTTGATGGTTTTTCCCATATATTCTTCCGGGTTAAGGTAGACATCATTGGTCTGGGCGATAAACATTTTTTCTTTTATTTCGACGACCGGTTCCGCAGTCCCGGCAGTTTTTTTGCCGCCCGTATCCGCCGTCCCTGAATCGGGCAGCGTTACTGACCGGGTGCCGGCGGTGTTGCGCTGAACCGCCGCGCCGTTCCCCGCTCCGCAGCCGGCTAAAACGGCAAGCAGCAACAGGGTGGAAACAATACTGAACACGGCCTCTGCCGGCCATAATTCATTTCTATCGGTTTTCATTTTGTTTACTCCTTTTTATCAGGGCGTAGCCCCGGGCTATGCCCCAAAAAATAAAAAACGCCAGGATGTTACAAATCACCACGGTGGCTCCGGTCGGCGCGGCGTAGAGGTAAGAAATCACCACGCCGGTGAAAAAACAGGTTACCGAAACCAGGGCGGAACTTACGGTTACTGTTTTGAATCGTTTACAGATACGCATGGAGGTAAGGGCCGGAAAGATGATGAGACTTGATATGAGCATGGCCCCCATCATCCTCATCCCCAGGACTATGGTAATGGCGGTGAGGAAGGCGATGAGCATGGTGTAGAGCCCGGTTTTTGTACCCGTTGCCCTGGCAAAGTTTTCGTCAAAGGTAACCGCGAAAATCCTGTTGTAGCAGAGTACAAAGAGGGTCAATACCGTCACGGAAAGAATGACGCTCAGGGTAACATCATTTTTGCTCATAGCAAGGATGCTGCCGAAAAGGTAGTTGCACACATCGGTATTCATCCCGGTTGTCACGGAGATCACCACTACCCCTATGGCCAGGGCGCCCGAGGAGATCATGGCGATGGCGGCGTCCCCCCGGATCTTGTGGTTTTCGCTCAACCTGAGGAGGAAGAAGGCCGCAGCCACCACTACCGGGATGGAAACCGTGAGGGGAGCGGCGTTCATGGCCGTGGCGATGGCCAGGGTTCCAAACCCTACATGGGAAAGACCGTCTCCTATCATGGAGTAGCGCTTTAGAACCAGGCTGACCCCGAGGAGGCTGGCGCAGAGGGATACCAGGAATCCAACTACGACCGCCCTGACGAGAAAAGCGTAGGAAAACATTTCCAGGAGTAATTCAATCATTTTTACTATCCCTCAAAAAATTCTTCCCGGCTTCGGACTTTTTGTAATCCTCAGGTTTTCCGAAGAAGAGCTGTTCGTTTTTCAGATGGAGGATACGGGAGGCGTAGCGCAGGGCGCCTTGAATGTCATGGGAAACCATGATGACCGTAAGGCAGGCTTCCCGGTTTATCTTTTCAATGAGACGGTAGAGTTCCGGGGTGACCAGAGGATCGAGCCCCGCCGCAGGTTCATCTAAAATGAGGAGACGGGAACCGGCGCAGAGGGAACGGGCCAGAAGTACCCGCCGCTGCTGGCCGCCGGAGAGTTCCCGGTAACACCGGTTCCGCAGGTCTTCTATTCCCAGGCGAGCCAGGTTTTCCTCCGCTGTCTGTTTATCCCGCCGGGTGTAAAAGGGACGAAAAGCCCCCTTTCCCAGTCTCCCCGAAAGAACCACTTCGTAGACCCCGGCGGGAAAATCCTGACCTATTGCCATTTGCTGCGGGAGGTATCCTATTTCCCTGGAAGCAAGACCACCCTCCAGGGTTATCGTCCCGGCATCGGGTTTCTTCAATCCCAGTATCCCCCGGATAAGGGTACTTTTCCCGGAACCGTTTTCCCCGACGACCCAGAGATAATCTCCCGCTTCCACGGCGAAATTGACGCTTCTGAGGACGGTGTTCCCCTCGTAGGCAAATAAAACGTTCCGGCAGGTGAGGACCGTCATGATTCCAGCGCCCCTTTCAGGGCCGGCGTATCGGGAGGAATATACAAGGCGGGAATTCCCCCGGATATTACCGTATATATCGTCACAAATGAGCCTATTCCAAAACTAATTGACTGTGCGCTAAACGCGCACGATTTTGGAACAGCCTCAAATATAATTTTTGTCCTGTGGTTCATAAAAATCCTCCTCGCATTATGGGAAAACCTGGCTGAACCGGAAGTTAATCCGGAACAACTCGACGGAGATCAGGGAGGCGCGATCAGGTGTTGAAACGGACTTTAAGTAGAATCCCCGTAAGGAACGGGGGTATGACAATAATAAAAGAGGCCCCATAAGCGGCAATCCGTTTAAAGGCCGCCGCAAACAGGACAAAGATGAGGGAAACGCCGAAAAACCGCAGGAGCTTCACGGTCTCCTGTAACTGCGCGCAGGCCGGACATCCTGAACCCATACAACTATGATCAATATGAGAGAAGGCAAAATCCGCCGAACCCAGTATAGCCGTAATACAGCAGAGGCAACAAAAGAAGAAAATCGCCTTTTTCCAGGCGGAAGTATTCATAGATAGACGTATTATATATTGCTTTAATTTATATTGACAAGATTATATGATATGGCTATAGTGAGAGGGACAATCGGAGATTCAGTAAAAAAAGGGTCGGTCGAACGACCCTTTTTTTATAACGGAAAGGCGGAGTAATGCGGTATACCCCGAGGGAAGCGGAGCCGGTATTTGATTCCCTGGAACCGGTGGTCCGGGGGTTGGGAATGACCCTGATAGAATTAACCGTGTCCGGACACCGGGGGAGCGTACAGATCCGGGTGGCGATAGACAAGGGCGATCCGGCGGAAACAGGCAGTCCTATAGGGACCGTCGATTGTTCTCGTGTCCATCGGGCCATCCTTCCCAGGCTGGAACTGGCTTTTCCCGGCAAAGACCTCTATGTGGAGGTATCTTCTCCAGGGATAAACCGTCTTATCAAGGACGGCGCCGAATTCCATTTCTATGTGGGCCGGAGGGTCCGGTGTTACAGGACGGATATTTCCGATTGGACCGGAGGTATTCTTCTGTCCGCCGATTCCGAAGGGATAACTCTCAAGGGAAAAAACGGCGTGTTTTTATTGTCCTACGGGATTATAACTAAGGCGCGGTTGGATGACGCCGCATTGCCGGGAGACGGCGCCTGAGCCGTTCTATCCGGCAAACGGGCAGGGGGACCTATGATGACACGCCGGAAACATAATAAAAGCTTATAGGAGGTTTAATCTCGTGGCTACGGATATGTCAGAGGCAATTAACCAGTTGATTCAGGATCGGGGTATTCCGGAAGATTTGATTCTGCGGACCATAGAAAATACCCTCCTTGCGGCGTATAAGCGCCGGTTTGGAAACGCGGATAATGTCATAGTCCGGTTCAATGACGATAACCGGGAAGTCTCGATCTACGCCAAGAAAAAGATTGTGGACGGGGTGTACGATCCGCTGTCGGAGATTGACCTGGAAGAGGCGCGGGAGCTTAATCCCGACGCCGAGATCGGGGATGAACTCCTTATCGAGGTGGATCCCACGGAATTTGACCGGATCTCGGTGCAAAGCGCCAAACAGACCGCCCATCAGTCCATCAGGGAGATACAGAAGGACAGCCTCTATTCGGAATACAAGGACAAAGTCGGGGAGATCATCATCGGGTATTACCAGCGGGAGCGGAACGGAACCATTTACGTGGACCTGGGAAAGATCGAAGGGATATTCCCCAAAAAATTCCAGTCCCCCCGGGAAATCTACCATGTTAACGACCGTATCAAGGCCCTTATTGTCGAGGTGAACAAGGTTCCTTCAGGGCTCCAGATCGTCCTTTCCCGGACCCATACAGAATTTGTCCGGGCCATTTTTGAACTTGAAGTACCGGAAATCTATGACAAGACCGTGGAGATCCACAAAATAGTCAGAGAGCCGGGATACCGCACCAAGCTTGCGGTCTATTCCAACCGGGACGATGTTGATCCCGTGGGAGCCTGTGTGGGCCTCAAAGGGGTGCGCATCCAGGCGGTCATACGGGAACTGGAAGGGGAAAAGATTGACATCCTCAAATACGATCCGGACCCCAGAAAATTCATCAAGAACGCCCTTTCTCCTGCGGAAGTCCGGGATGTGGTTATTCTGGATGAGTCCAAGCATCAGGCGTTGGCGGTGGTGGCCGAATCCCAGCTTTCCCTGGCCATCGGGAAACAGGGGCTTAACGTCAGGCTGGCAAACCGCCTTGCGGACTGGAACATTGATGTCAAGACCGATGCCCAGTTTGCGGAATTGGACATTGCCAGCGAGTCTCGGCGGGCGGTTTCGGAACTTTTCGGGGAGGCCGGGGAGTATGAAGAAGAAATTTCCCGTATCTCAGAGCTTCCCGGTGTAGAGCCGGAGACGGCTGCGGCGCTGCTGGAAAACGGCGTTGACTTCATCGAGGATTTCCTGAATCTCCAGGATGCCGCCGTTTCCGGCTTCAAGGGGGTTACGGTGGAACAGTTGGACGCCCTGCGTAAACTTATTGAAGAGTACGTGGAGATCGTGGAGGAAGAGGAAGAAATTCCTGCCGAAGCGGAAGTATCGACGGACGGTGAGGAAGCGGGCGAAGCGGCGGTTGCGGTTGAAGAAAGCGCCGAAGTCGAAGAATATGAATGTCCCGAATGTGGTGCAAAGATTAATCCTTCTATGACAAGCTGTCCTAATTGCGGAGTCGGGCTTAGTTTTGAATATGAGGAAGAATAAGGACTTTCGAGGAATCGAAGTATTTTAAAGGTGGATCATGGCTGAGGAATTAGATAACGCCCAAAAACCCAAAGTAGAACTCATTAAGCGGCAAAAACACGATCAGGAAGCTCAGGGGGAAAAACCGGTTTCTTCCCCCAACGCGGCCAAAATGGTGATCAGGATAAAAAAGAAATCCGTGCCCGCGTCTGTACCTGTACCTGTTGCGGCGCCCGTTGTTGCGGTACAGGAGCCGGTAAAAAAAATTCAGCCCAAGATCGTAGTCTCCGCCAGACACGGAAACGCTGGGGATGAACCTCCTGTCGAAGCAATCCTCGTCAAGGAACAGGAAAGCGTCCCGCCCCCCGATCCGGTATCCGGTAAAAGCACCGTTGATGACACCGGAAAAAACGAGAAGCCCTCTGTGGTTGAAGTCCACACGGGGGATCAGCAGGTGATCTCTCTTCCTCTTCCCCAGCGTCCCACCGGAGCAGCAGGCAAGGTAGGCGGCAGGTTTGTAGGGCCCCATCCTCCGAGGGACGGGGCCGGCCCTAACCGGAGCGACCGCAGTGGTTCTCCGGGCGCTCCGCGTCCCTTCGGCATGGCCGGCAGGCCAGGCGGTAAACCGGCTGGCGGCAAATTCGGTGGCGGCGAAGGACAGGGATACCGGGGCGGACCGGGACAAGGTTTCCGTCCCTACGGAGGACCAGGAACTCCTTCCAGGCCGGGAAGTCCCAGGCCTGGCGGTCCCGGCGGCAGGCCCGGAAACGGCGCGCCTATGGGCAACCGGACCGGTGGCTTTGGAGGTCCCCGTCCCGGTCCCGGCGGCTTTGGAGGTCCTCGTCCCGGTCCTGGTGGCTTTGGAGGTCCTCGTTCCGGTCCCGGCGGTTTTGGAGGTCCCCGTCCCGGTCCCAGACCCGGAATGCCCCGCAGCCCTGGAAGCGTACCTCCCACAGGAGTCCCGCCTATTGACGGAAAGGGTCCCCTTAAAAAGACGTTTAAACCGAAAAAGGCAGCTTACCAGCGCAAGGAACATGAACTGGAAGAGAAACTCCTCCAGACAAAGAAAAAGATTGCCAATGTGACCAATCCGATTCCCAAGTCCATTGATATTATGGAAGTCGTGTCCGTATCCGAATTAGCCAAAAAGATGAACCTTAAGGTGTCGGACCTCATCCATAAACTGATGACTATGGGGATGATGGTTACGATAAATCAGCAAATCGATGCGGACACCGCCACCCTCCTGGCCGCCGAGTATGGGGCGGATGTCAACATTATCAGTCTCTATGACGAAACGGTCATTGTCACCGAAGCCGATAATGACGCCACCAAGGCCAGGCGGCCCCCGGTGGTAACGGTGATGGGACACGTGGACCACGGAAAGACCAAGCTGCTGGACGCCATACGGAGTTCCGACGTAGTAGCCGGGGAATTCGGCGGTATCACCCAGCATATAGGTGCGTACACGGTGGACACCCCCAACGGGAAGATCACCTTCCTGGACACCCCCGGTCATGAGGCATTTACCCGTATGCGTGCCCGGGGCGCCCAGGTCACGGACATTGTAGTTCTGGTGGTCGCCGCCGACGATGGGGTGATGCCCCAAACTATTGAGGCCATTAATCACGCCAAGGAAGCGGAAGTGCCTATCATCGTGGCGGTGAACAAGATGGACAAGGCCGAAGCCAATCCCGACCGGGTCAAAAGTCAGCTTTCCGATTTGGGACTTATGCCCGAAGAGTGGGGCGGACAGACTATGTTCGTGGAACTTTCGGCCCTCAAGAAAGAAAACATAGACAAGCTCATAGAGGTCATACTCCTGGAAGCTGAGATTCTTGACCTTAAAGCCAATTATGATTTTAAAGCCGAAGGCAAGATCCTGGAGGCCAGGATAGACCATGGCCGGGGCATAGTCGCCACCGTCCTGGTCGAGAGGGGTACCCTCAGGATAGGCGATTCTTTTGTGGCCGGGATATGGCCTGGTAAGGTCCGGGCCCTCTTCAATGACAAGGGAGAAAAGGTCGTCGATGCAACTCCCGCCATGCCCGTGGAAGTCCTGGGTTTCGAGGGCGGTCCTAACGCCGGGGAACCCCTTCAGGTGGTGGAAGACGAAAAAGTCGCCCGGAGCATCTCGGCAAAACGGCAGGAACTCAAGCGTTTTGAGAACGCTAAAAACATCAAAAAGATCACCTTGGACAACCTTCGGGACACCATCAACGAGGGGGCCATTCAGGAACTCAAGGTTATCATCAAGAGCGATGTCCAGGGATCCGCCGAGGCCCTCCGTTCCAGTCTCGAAAAACTTTCTAATAATGAAGTCAGGCTCCACGTCATTCAGGCCCTTCCCGGCGCTATTAACGAGGGGGATGTGGACCTGGCCATCGCGTCCAACGCCATCATCATAGGCTTCAACGTGCGCCCGGTTCCCAAGGCCAGGGTTCTGGCGGAACAGGAAAAGGTGGATATACGCAAGTACAACGTCATTTACAAGGCGGTGGAAGAGATACAGCAGGCCATGGAAGGAATGCTCAAACCGGACACGAAGGAAGAAGTCATCGCCCAGGTGGAGGTGCGGAATACGTTCAAAGTGCCCAAAGCTGGAACCATCGCCGGTTGTTATGTTCTTTCGGGAACGGTCAAGCGGAGTGCCAGCGTCAACGTCATTCGGGAAGGTATTGTCATCCACACAGGGAAAATATCCTCCCTCAGGCGTTTCAAGGACGATGTCAGGGAGGTGGCCGCCGGTTATGAGTGCGGTATGGGTGTCGCTGATTTTGACGACATCAAGGTAAACGATCAGGTGGAAGTCTTCGAGGTTGTCGAAGTCGCGCGGAAGCTGGGTTAGGCTGGGAACATGGGCGAGTATAGGCTGGAAAGGGTAGGGCGCCTCATCCAGGAAAAGTTGGGTTCCCTCATCGTGGAAGGACGGATAAAGGATCCCAGGGTGGATGTCTTTCTTTCGATCACCAGGGTCAGGGTGTCCAGGGATCTCACCTATGCCGATGTCTATGTTTCAAGCTTCAAAACCCCCGAAGGACTTGCCAAAGGTGTAGCGGGATTGCAAAACGCCGCAGGATTTATTCAGTCCTGTCTCGCACGGGAAATCAGGCTGCGTCAAACCCCCCATCTCAGGTTTTTCGAGGATTCCGGGGTTCGGGAAGGCTTCGATCTCATAAAAAAGATTGAAGGTTTATTCCGCCGCGAAGAAGCTCCCGGCGATGATGACGCAGACAAGCAGGAGAACCCCTTCGGACATGAAGACCGGTGAAAATTCGGGAATCCTCGATTCCCATGGAAGCGGAACTTCCGGCTTCGTCCTGTTGAACAAAAAACCGGGGATTACCTCATTTCAGGCTCTGAACGAAATAAAAAAAGTCTTTTCCACCTGCAAAGTGGGTCATACGGGAACCCTTGATAAATTTGCTTCCGGCCTGCTCCTGGTCCTTATAGGCCGGGCGGTGAAGCTTACTCCCTGGTTTTCCGGGTGCGTCAAGGAATACGAGGGAACCATACGATTTGGGACGGAAACCGACACCCTGGATCCTGAGGGGACGCCGGTTGCGGAAGCGCCGCTCCCGAATCGGGAAACCCTGGAAGCGGTTCTTCCCCGGTTTATAGGGGATATACTCCAGGCGCCTCCGGCGTATTCGGCGGTCCACATTGACGGTAAGCGGGCCTACGCGCTGGCCCGTTCGGGGATGCCGGTTGAAATGCGGGAACGCCCTGTGACGATACACGCCTTGGAACTCCTATCCTTCGAACCTCCCCTGGCCCGGATCCGGGTACGCTGTTCCAAGGGGACCTACATCCGCTCTCTGGCCCGGGATATAGCCCTGGCTGCGGGTTCCAGGAGCTATCTTGCGGCTCTTACACGGACCGGCGTTGCGGGGTTCCGGCTTGACGAGGCCGTGGACACTCCGGCCCCGGCGGATCTGCGGCCCGTCATGCCGGAGGCGTTCGCCGCCCTAGGCATACCCCGTATGGAGGCGGAGGACGACGCGGTTCCCGGTCTCCGTCGGGGGCAGTCCCTGGCCCCCCTTTTGAGAAGCGGGGTCCTGCGTTTTTTCCCCGGTGAGGGAAATCTTTCCCCGGCTTGCGCGGGAATCTTTGACAAAAACGGGGATTTAATAGCGGTTATCGAAAAAAAAGAAGGAGGTCCCTGGAGTTACGGGTATGTCTATGCCGGTGCTTAACCAGAAGCCTGCCTGTTTTGAGAATCCGGAGGTGGAATTGCTTATTCGTCTGATTGACTTTTCTCCGAATTTCAGTAAAATTGGATATTGGCGTTGCGTAAAGTAAGGCGTTTGCGAATGGCGGGAATCTTGCCCGGTCCGCCCGTCTTGTGGGACGGAATGTTGATATTGATTTTACCGGAATGACCGGGAGTTTCCGGACCGGTATACTGTTTTTTTGAAAGCCGGACATCAGGCGTCTTGAAGACACGGTGTTTTTTGCGTGGTTCCTAAGGAGTGTAAATATATGGCATTAAACAAGGAAGAAGTAACTTCCCTCGTAAACAAGTTCGGTAAAAACGAAAAAGATACCGGCGCGTCGGAAGTCCAGGTTGCGTTGCTGACCGAGCGGATCAACCAGCTTACGGAGCACTGCAAGCAGTTCAAGAAGGACAAGTCCAGCCAACGCGGACTCCTGATTCTGGTCGGCAAGCGGCGCCGTCTTTTGAAGTATTCACAGCGGACGGATCTGGAGAAATACCGGTCTCTGATCAAGGAATTGGGGCTCCGCAAGTAAACCGGTTTTACCGGACACAGCGCCCGGAACCGGTCAAAAAAGCGGGAGGCCGGCGCCGGTTTTTTTTGTATTCCCGGCTTACAGGCCGGGTATGTTCAAATTAATTATGGAAAAGGAACTATGGTTCAAAGAGTAACATTTCAAATCGCCGGCAAGGAGCTTGTCCTTGAAACCGGCAGGATCGCAAAACAGGCCAATGGGGCGGTGTTTGCCCAATATGCGGGTTCCGCGGTAATTGCCACGGTTTGTTCGTCTCAAGAAGCGGTAGAGGGTCTGGATTACGTCCCTTTGACGGTGGATTACAACGAAAAATACTACGCCGCCGGAAAGATTCCCGGCGGGTTCATCAAACGGGAAAGTCGTCCCAAGGACAAGGAAATCCTCGTGTCTCGGCTTATAGACCGGCCCATGCGGCCCTTGTTTGAAAAGAGTTTTGGCCGGGAAATACAGGTGGTCCCGACTACGGTTTCCGCAGATCAGATGAACCCCCCGGATATTGTGGCTATTATCGCCGCCTCCGCCGCAGTCCACATCTCGGATATTCCCTTCAATGGTCCCATCGCAGGGGTGCGTATTTGCGCCCTGGGGGACGAACTTGTGGTGAATCCCACCTATGAGGAGATCGAGAAGTCCTCCCTGGAAATCGTAGTGGCCGGGACCAAAGACGGCATCACTATGGTGGAAGGAGGCGCTTCGGAAGTCAACGAAGACCTGATGATCGCCGCCCTGGAAAAGGCCCAAGGGGTCATCATCGAACTCTGTGCCCTTCAGGAAAAATTGCGGGAGCTTGCGGGCAAGGAAAAACTTCCCCTGGCGGCAATTACCCTGGCTCTGGAAAACAGGGACATCATTCGTTCCGCCGCCTATCCCCGGCTTGAGGCCGCCTGCTTTGTCAAAGGCAAACAGGAGCGACACGAAGCCATAGCCCAGGTCAAGGCCGATGTCTCATCCCAATACGAGGGACAGCTTGCCGATGAAGTTCAGAAGAAACTTTTCGAAGCTCTCTTTGAAGACATGGAGTACGAGATACTG
>JAITBO010000382.1 GCA_031283505.1 Treponema sp.
ATTGTCCCTCCCCCTCGCCGCCGGGCTTCCCCCTCTCAAAAGACAAATTTGTTGGGTTTGCTCTCTCCACTCCGCTGCGCTCCGTTCCGGTCGCAAACCCTTCATCAACGGCTCAAAGGGGGAGGGACAGCCCTTACCCGTAGGCAAGGGCAGAGCGGAAGAAAAAAACGCAAACGTCCATGTTTGTGTTTTTTTCTCTGGAAGGCGGCGTCCTGCCGCCCCCGCCGCCACACCACCACAACGGGGCGTACTTTGCCCGCCCAGGGCAGCGCAACCTTCAAGCATAGCGAAATCCACCCACGGCTGACGTTAGTGATACAGCCTCCCCAAATGTCCGTAGTAAAGAGTTCCCCGGCAATAACCGCCCGACCGCTTTACAGCGGACAGGCGGCAAACTCCCCGATGAAAAAATTATCCGCGTCCCGCATACAGCCGCATTCCACCCAGTGGTGTGATTTATGTTATAACCGAAGCCGGGTATCCCATAAAACCCGCCACTCCTTCGGAGCGGCGGGCAGTTTCCCCAAAAGAGATTAGCCGCAAGGCCCCGGCGCAATACCCTACAGCGCACAAGTGCGCTTCCGGGATTTGCGCCGGGCAAAATCTGCTTTTAAAAATAATCTTGCCGCAAAAATGTAGTATGTATGCTCTTGCATCAATTTTCGGGAGACCCCTTATATATACCTTTTTTATTATTATTTCTTTTTTTTAGAAAGCATAAGCAAAATAAAAAGAGAAATATAATAAGAGAGGAAATTGAATAGCAAATGATATTTCTCAGTAACTCGGTTTTCAATGTAGGGTATCATGGCGCAGACCATGACAAAACGGAACGCAAGCGACATATTCAGACCAGGATTTTTTTTCACGAAGGGGGAGCGTGCGTCCCCTGAAAATTGCCAGTTTTTATACATATCAAAAATATTTTCTGCCAAGTAAGATTTTTTCACATTTTTCGCATATCAAAGAAAACAACTACCGCCATCTCAATAGCAGACTATATCAATAGCGGCAGTTAAAAAATCACTCTACTATGCCTTCACTACCCAAGTGGGAAGGGGCACGGGGAAACCTTACAGCCTCCACCTATGCCTGAACCGCCAAGTCCTGCCAGAACCGGGCTTCCGAAGTCCGCTTCTGCACCATGCCAAGCTCTTTCAGGCGAATCCCGAACATCCGCTCGCTAGTCGCCATCTCGTTGTTCTCGTCGCACCAGTCCTGGTATACCTGAAACAGTTCCCTCGCCCGTATCGCCGCTCCCGGTTGCTGGACGCACCGTTCCCGTATAAAGTTGCCGATAACGTCCATCTCTCCCCGGTATTCATCGGTAGCGTTGGAAATGATCACCGGTACGTTCAAGCCTTCCCGCTTCCAGTGGAGCGCACCCTCAATCAGCCAGTTCAAAATACCGGACTTTTCCGCGAGTAATTTTTGATCAAGATAAGGATCCCGCTTGTCATCGGTGATTCGCGTGGTAAAAGGTATCAGCTTAATCCGCCGCCAGATGCCGTGGTCGGTTCCCCTGATAATCGGCTTGTGATTACTTGCCATGAAAATCTTGAAAGTCGGCACGAAGTTAAAATATTCGCCGTAGAGGAACCGGGCAGTCAGCGCGTCATTGCCTGTAACCTGCTTGATCAAATGTTCCGAAAGCCGCTTCCCCTGCTCGGTCTCCGTGGTTGTTACGAACCGAGAACCCCGCAGCCTGGCAATATCATTGGTGGTTGTGTCGTTGCTCCGCTTCATAAACGTTTCCGGCCAGGTAGAGAGCGAGTAATCGCCCAGTAGTTTTTGAATGACATTAAGGAACGTGCTTTTTCCGTTGGCCCCGGTTCCGTAAAGAATGAACATCGACTGCTCACTAGTGTCGCCACTCACCGACCAGCCCGCCGCCGTTTGCAGAAAACTAATCAGTTCCGGCTTGTAGTCCATAATCTCTCGGATAAACTGTTTCCACATCGGGCAGTCGGCGTTTTTGTCGTACTCAACCTGGGCAAGTTTGGTGATCATATCCTCCTTGCGGTGCGGCAGCAGTTCCCCGGTCTGGAGATCAACCGTCCCGTTCTGTACGTTAAGGAGCCAGGGATTGCGGTCAAGATCGTCAACCGTGGCGTTGAGGAACGGTATGTACTGCGCCGCCCTCACTGACGCTTCCCGCCGTCTCATGGATTCGCTCTGGATGGCATATTTCTCAATTTCAATCCGGTCCCGGTAGTCGGCGGTCTTGTACAACTCAGCGTAGATATTCCGCACCATCTGCAACTGGTTTGTGAAGATCAACGCCCCGCTGTCCACCTGCCAGTGGGTCTCGTCCCAAACAGCCCACTTTTTCCAAGGGGCGATGTAGCGGATTTCCGAGCCGTACTCCCGGAGCAACCGTTCCGCGTTGGTCGAATCAGTAAATTGAAGCAGTCCCTTTTGAAGCTGGTCAATCTGCAGGTAAATCGCCTCATCGCCGATTCCCTCATGTAACCTGTTGTTTCCCATACATTCTCTCCTTCATGGGTAAAGTTTATGTAGAGAATGTAGGGCAGGTAGATAGCATAAGAAATAGGTAAAATGCGCAAATTTGGGGAAACAGCTGTTTTGATCTTGACTTTGCCGATGACTTATAGTAGTATTATAAATGGTTGGGCTGGTGTCGCTTACGGCACTATCCCGACCAGCCACCCGGCCCTGTGGAACCAAAAGTTCTTAAGGCCGGGCATTTTTTATCTGCGAATTATCGAGCGCAACTCATCATAAGACCAGGTAAATAAATGCCCGGTATGTTCAAAATAACAGATAAAATTGCCTTCGCCGGTACGGTTTTTCAGTTCTCCGGCAATTTTGGCCCTTACGCTGTCTATTTCCAAATCGGACAAAAGCCGTATATAGACCGAATGTTTCTGTGTGACAGTACGGCCTTTGACCAAAGCCGCCCCTTGTTTATAGCCCTGTCGAAAGTCTGTGCCAAGGGTTGAACGGTTGCCGGTAACGGTTTTCAGTTTTGTTACTTCGCCGTTTATAACCGTATCGGCATAGATTTTGCCCTTGCCCTCGTTCTTTTTCTCCGGTAAGAAGTATGCCATGCTCCCCCGGTCTGTCAAAATCCGCACCTGGGACATTTCTTTTTCCCACTTATCCGGTTCCCGCCATTCTTCCGGCAGACGGCTCTTTGCTATCCAAATATGCGACTCCTTCAAGACCTATTCCTCCCCTGGAAACAGGGCCGAGGCCAAAGCAAGGGACTTTTCGGCGTTTAGACGGCGTTGTTCAGGGCTGTTAAGTGTCATCCGGGGCAGTTTACCAGGGAAATCGGGAAAAAACAACAGCTAAAAGCGTTATTTACCGTCTGGTTCTTCAGTTACAGTACATTCCTCGGCTAAATGCGCCTGAAAATAGCTGTAAACTTGCTTGAGAGAAGCGGAAACAGCTTGAACAACCTCATCATTATACTTTGAAAACAGGGTGGAAACGGTGGGAAGCGGAGCATCAACCGGTTTGAACAGCTCAAATGGCTCAATATTCAGGATACAGGCGATTTTTACCATGCTTGAGGGAGAAATCCACCGTTTCCCATTTTCAATATCACAGAGAAAATTAACTGAAATATCCAATTTTTCGGCAAATTCGGCTTGCGTCCACTGCCGGTAGCCCCGATAACGCCTAATATTGGTACGGACTACCGTCCGCAGTTCGTTTTCGGTCATATTCTATCCTGTTAGATTTCTTGATTGTAGCTTTAGATTGACCGACTTGAACAACAGCAAATAGCGTGTCATAATTTTCTCTATATGCATACTTTTGAACATAGGAGAGGCGGTCTTGCGTTTCTACAAGGGTTTTTTATTTATTAGGTCGGTTTTTGGAAAATTAAGCTGCCCTGTGCGTCAAAATACCTCATCGGCTTGGAAACGTACCGGAATCCCCATTTTAAGAGCAGTGCTGACTGCCAGAAGTAAAGGAGTTATACCATGGAAACTTTGATTGGAAAAGAAATTCTAAACTACCGGATTGAGCAGGAACTGGGTAAAGGCGGGATGGGCAGCGTATATCTGGCGGTCAACAAAAACATAGATCAAAGAGTAGCCGTTAAGGTATTGAATGAAAATTTGGCGGGCAGCGTGGTCATCCGCAAAAAATTCAGGGACGAGGCGCAACTGCTCTGTTCGCTGGATCATCCGAACATCGTTAAATTCCTGAATTTTGTGGAAAACGACGATGGGGTCTTCCTTATTATGGAGTTTATTGACGGCATTACCCTTGACGATTTTATCAACAGTAAAAACGGGCTGATTGTGGAAAAACGGGCCTATGAGTTATTTGACCAGATCTTGAGCGCCTTTGCCTATGCCCATAAAAAGGGAGTGGTCCACCGGGACATAAAGCCCGCCAATATTATTCTTACCAGCGACAGTGACGGCAATTTTGTGCCAAAAGTGCTGGACTTCGGTATCGCCACCATCGTCTCTGAATCCACGGAAACCGAAAAAGGCTGGGTGGTGGGCACCCCCGCATACATGAGCCCCGAACAGGTCCTCGGCGTAGCCGCGGACGCCCGCTCGGATATTTATTCCCTGGGGGTCCTGCTTTACCAGATGCTCACCGGGCGCGCTCCCTATGATACCACCACGCTGTCCGAACTGGAGATTAACAACAAGGTGGTCAAAGATCCCCTGCCTCGGATGAAGGAATTCTACCCCTATATCTCCGACAAGACCCAGAAAATGGTGGACAAGGCGGTTTTCAAAGAATCGGGAAAGCGCTTCCAAAGCTGCAACGACTTCCGCAAGACCCTAAAAAACACCTTGAACCCGGACCCCGTGCGGCGGGGAATAAAAATCGCGGCCGCGGCGCTGGCGCTGCTTCTGCTGGGCGGCGGCTTCTGGTATTGGGACTATAACCGGGTAAAAACCTACTATTACAAGGACTATGCGGAACAATGGGGCGTGCCCCAGGGGATACACCGGTTAAGCGGAGCGGAATTCCGGGGCCGGGAAGCAAGTTACCGGTTTACCTACCGGCAAAGAAAGCTGCGATCCCTGGCCCTGGTCAACAGCAAGGGGAATGTGGCCGAAGACATTGATGTTGAACGTTTTGTTGGCAGGCCCGTAAGTGAACC
>JAITBO010000117.1 GCA_031283505.1 Treponema sp.
AGCCTGAGATTTTCATCATTCGCACCACATACCCCTGATAAAAGATCCCGGTTATCCAGTACGATGGTTATAGTATCCTCCAAATAAGCCTCTATTTCATTTTTTCTATAATCTGTTAAAATCCCAGATCTTGCTGCAGCGCTTATAGAAACGTATGAATCCTCGTACTGAGCATAAATCCAGTTACCCGCATAGTCAAGAGGGCGCGTTGCCTCATCAAAAATGTTACCGAAAAGAGCCCATGCCTCACATTGAAAAGGTTACCCGCATTACCATAGGGATGCCCAATGGAGGGCATCCCTATGGGGTTCAACATGAAAGAAAAACAGGCGGTACCACGGGAATATATCCCGCGTTATCAAAAGGCAGCGAAAAAAGCAAAATCCGCTTTGCTCACCGAATGCCCCCGGCTCACCGGCTACCACCGGAAATCCGCTATCCGGCTCTTGCACGCCAAGCCGGTCAGGGAAATCCTGGTATTTGTGAACAGGGAACCGGTCAAGATCAATTCGGAAAAGAAATGGCCCGCGAACCGGAAAGGGAAGTGTCTCTATATCGATGAGGTCATCGCCGCTCTCAGGCTGGTCTGAGTGTTCTTCGGGTATGAATGCGGGAAGATTCTCTCCCCTTCATACGGCAGCAGGTGAAGTACCTTGTTCACTGATCGGCGTTTCACATCACCGATGAAATAGCGGAAAAGCTCAAAACCATAAGCCCTGCATCCATAGACCGGTACCTGAAAAAAGACAGAGACGCACTCAAGGTGAAGGAAAACAGGCTTATACCAAACCGCTGGATTCCCCCATACGTACTTCTACACTGGTGAGGAACGGAAAAAGTCCGGTTTCTGACAAATCGACACGGTTCGTCACGCCGGACAAACCATACAAGATCCATACGTCCATACCCTGACTGCAACTGACGTCGCCTCATGTTGGGTGCGGACTTGATTCCGAGAACTATGTTCCCTTCTCAATAACGCCCATTTTTGGACGTTCCAGGCTCTGACGGACGTCAGACATACCGTCCCCTTCCCAATTCGGGAGTTTCACAGCGATATGGCTGTGAATTCATCAACTATACCACCGAAATCTGGGGTAAATAAAGAAAATATTCCCTTCACTCGCAGCCGCGACCACAAGAAAAACGACAACTGCTTGGTGGAACAAAAAACGGCGCGGTCGTCCGTGAATATTTCGGCTACGACTGGCTCGTGAGTTTTGAAGAACAGGCGCTCCTAGCCGCCGTGTATACACCGATGGTTCCGCTGCTTAACTTCTTCATGGATACCCAACAACTCAAAAACAACCCCCGGGTTGGCTCTAAAGAAATCAGGGTCTACGATGAACCGCGAAGCCCATTCCAACGACTCATGGAGTGCGCGGAACTACCGCAGGGGTGTAAGGATGTCCTTACGGTACAATGCACCCTTTACAACCCGGTAGAACTTCAGTAAAATGTCAACAAGGCTATTTTGCGTTTACGTCAGCGGCTCGCCCAGATAAACCGTATTCAGACCCAGGGCTAGCTTTAGTAATATTTTCTAAATGAGGCATTTCGGTGCCTGCGGGCAGGTTCGCCCTATTTGTCCTGCTATATCTGATAATTCTCTTCCGGGAGAAAATGCCGCAGGAACTGTCTAGTTCGTTCTTCTTTTGGATGGATAAAGACCTCCGGCGGAGTACCCTGTTCCACCACCACACCCTTATCCATAAAGATAACTTTGTTGGCCACATCCTGGGCAAAGCTCATTTCGTGGGTTACCACTACCATGGTGACTCCTTCCCGGGCGATACGTTTAATCACTCCCAATGTTTCGTTTACCAGTTCTGGATCCAGGGCGGAGGTCGGCTCGTCAAAGAGGATCACTACAGGATTAAGGACAATAGCCCGGGCAATAGCGACCCGCTGTTGCTGGCCACCGGAAAGACGGCTGGGATAGGAGTCCAGCTTATCGCTTAAGCCTACCTTGGTCAATGCGGCAACGGCGGTTTCCTCGGCTTCCTTTTTGGGTATCTTCCGGGCGATTACCAGGCCCTCCATTACATTTTCAAGAGCGGTTTTGTTATTGAAGAGGTTGAAATTTTGAAAAACAAAGGCGGTACGGCGTCTGACCTCAAGAATTTCCTTCTTTGTAGCTTTAGTAAAATCCAGCGTTGTATCCTTAATGGTAAGGGTTCCCTTGTCGGCTTTTTCCAGAAAGTTGATGCACCGCAAAAGGGTAGTCTTACCAGAGCCGCTGGGGCCGATCACTACGATTACATCCCCCCGTTCCACCCGGAGATCAACTCCTTTAAGGACTTCGTTTTTGCCAAAAGATTTGTGAATCCCTTTAACTTCAATCATACTACTACTCTCCTGAAACGGCTCAATTTACGTTCCAACAGCTTGGAAACTTTCTCGATAATAAAACATATTCCCCAATAGATAAGCGCGGCGGCAATGTAAGCTTCAAGGAATTTATAATTTGCCGTTGCCGGGATCATACAGGCATTGAGTATGTCCATAACCGCGATAAAGTACAAAACAGAGGATGTTTTAACGAACACAATCAGATTGTTGCAAAGTACCGGTACCGCTACAGGGATCACCTGGGGCAGAATGATCCGCCGCAGGGTCTGCCAACCGGTGAGGCCGACGGAATAGGCCCCTTCGTACTGCCCCCGGTGTACGGACATAAAGCTACCCCTGATGGTTTCGGAAACCGTGATGGAGCCGGTGAACGAAAGGGCAATGATACCAATCGTATTAACGTTGATAATACTGGAATTAACGGCAAGATGAAGGGACTGGGCAAGGAAATTGAAACCGTCAACAATGAAGAAATAGAATATGTACAGGATAAGGATACCCGGAACGGCCTTTATAACGTTGACAAAAATTTTCAATGCTGGTGCGAAGAAACGGATATTGTAGACCCGCAGGGTCGCGATGGTGGTACCAAAAAACAGGCTTACCGCAAAGGACGTAAGGGCAAGCCTTGCGGTAAGAGGGACTGCGCCCAGACCTACTTTTACGGTCACCAGCATGAAACCAATATCGAAACCCATATCAGTTTCCGGTCTTCATGATCTTTGCCCTGAGTCTCTTTTCGATAAGGCCGAAAAGATAATTCAAAAAAAAACTCAGAGCCACAAAAATAATAGCCGCGTCCACATAGGCTTCTATCCCATGGTAGGTACGGATACCTATGGCCCTGACCTGGCCCACTATATCCACAATGCCAATAGTAAAACCCAGCGATGTATTTTGCAGCAGGTTCAGAATACTAACGGAAAAACTAGGCAGGGCTATCAACAGGGCCTGGGGGGTGATGATGCGTCTGAACGCCTGCCAGTCCGTAAGCCCCACCGACCAGGCCGCCTCCCTCTGTCCCGGGTCAACGCCGTTCAAAGCGCCCCGGATAATCTCCGAAAGGAAGGCGCTTATGTTGAGGGAGTAGGTAACATTTACGAAGATAATTTTATTCCACCGCATGGCGTTAACTCCTATTGATTTTAACAGTATCGGTATCCCGAAATACACGACAAAAAGCTGGACTATGATAGGGGTTCCCCGGAGAAAAGAAATTCCCGCAAGGACAATCTGGTTCAGTACCGGAATTTTATTTATCCGTATAACCGCCGCTATGGTCCCTAGAACCAGTCCGAAACCGGTGGCTATTGCCACAATGGAAAGGGTTACCGGAAGCCTGGAAAGGACCAGCGGGAAATATTCCAGCATACGTTTTACGCTAAAAAAACTATCCATTCAGGCCTTCCTTATCTTCCCCCAAAAGATCCCTGACTGTTCCCGGAAAAGGGATAAAGCAGGGATCTTCGGTGTTTTTGAGAAAACCCAGGGCGAAACCAACGGTTGCGGCGACTCCCAGGGGCAGAACGCTTTCATCCAGATCGAAAAGGCTGGTGTGGAGATCCGCGCCGCAGCCCAGTTCCGGGTTATCCACCCCCAGATGAATCATAACCGGGGGAAAAAATTTTCCCGTGCGCGCCCAGCTGTCGGACGCCATAAGGGGCTCGTGCCTGGCGATAAGGCGATCTTCCCCCAGGTATTTCCGGATAGCCTCCTGGGAGATCTTTACCATCAAAGGATTGTTTAGAGCTGGAGTTCCTTTGAACCGGCGTTCCGTCCGGTAACCACAATGGTGAGCCCTGGTGATGCTGTCCAGAAGTAAATCGAATTCATCAAAAAAACGATCCACGTTGGCTTCGTTCACCATCCGGGCGGAACCTTCGAACTTAAGTTCTCCGGGAATGACATTTCCCTTGTTTCCGTAACTTATGGTTCCCACGGAAAAAGTAAAATTATCGAACGGCGAAATATGCTTGAGTCTAATATCTTTAAGAGACTGATACAGAGATGTAAAGCAATCCAGGGGGCTGTTGGCCAGGTCCGGCCGGGAGCCGTGGCCTCCCCTGCCGGTGATGGTTACGTTAAAGCCACAGCCCGCCGACATGATCGGCCCGGGAATAACCACAATTTTTCCGGCGGGAACGCCGGGCCGGACATGGATGGCGTGCCCCCCATCAACATGGATATTTTTATCCTCCAGGTAGTAGAGCAACTGGCGGAAGTTTCCGCCCACTTCTTCCCCCCGCTCGAACATGAGCAGTACCCTGCCGGGAATCTTCCCTTCCCGTTCCTTGAGTATCTTCCCAGCGGTAAGGAGCATCGCCGTATGGGCGTCGTGGCCGCAGGCGTGCTGTACCCCTTCGACCTCCGATAGCACATCTCTTTCCCTTGCCAGGTTGCGGGGGTTTTCCTGAATAAGCAGGGCGTCGATATCCGCCCGCAATAGCACTGTCTTCCCCCGGCTTTCATCACCGATGGAGGCAAAGATACCGCCGTCCTCTACTTCCACATAGGGGATTCCCAGTTTTTCCAGATGGGAACGGATGTATTTAAGGGTCTCAAATTCCATCCGGGATAACTCGGGGTGCCGGTGCAAATGCCGCCTGACTTCTACCGTGTAATTTTCATTGGCCTTTACCAGGCTCAAAATGTCTATATTATCAATGCCGTTCACGCCGGTCATCTTTATCCCCGGAGATTCCAGTTGAAACCTAATTGGTCAGGGTTCTGGCCTGCCCCAACCGTTCCTCTTCCAACTCCGGAACAAGAGTCGAATAATCCCGGCCAAACCATTTAAGACTGAATTCCCGAAGTTTCCCATTCTCCCGCAGGGTGATCAGCGCCTTGTCCACATCATCCCTAAGCTGGGTATCCCCCTTGGCGAAGATGTAGTACACATAGCCGGGTAGAAATTCAGGTCCCGCCGCCTGTATACGGTTGTTGTAGGTTTTCCGAAGGGTGTCGATATTCCGGGGATAATCGTGAAAGGCGTCAATACGGCCTTCTTCCAGAGCCTTGATTTTGGTTTCCGTATCCAGAGAACCGTAAGCCAGATTAACCGGCACCTTTGCGGTAGTAGCGTTGTAGTTTTCAAAAAGGTAGGAGATATTGTTCCCCGCTGTGGTAGAGAGAGTCTTACCCTCCATATCCTGAATAGAATTGATATCATTCCGGCCAGCCTTAACTACCAACTGGTAGGAATAGTGGAGATAGGGTATGTTCCCGTAGAGGTATTTTTCCTGCCTTTCCGCATTTTTGGCGTAGTTATGGGCCGCAATGTCGTACTTTCCTGCGTCGATGCCCACCAGGATGGTTCTGAACTCCCCGCCTTCAAAACTGAACTCATACTGAGGTAAGAGTTCGTCCACTGCGCTGAGAATATCCAATTCAAGACCCACTAGGTTCCCCTTTTCATCCAGAAAGCAGAAATTGTCCATGTCATTTCCGGTACCGACTACCACCTGGCGTACCCTTGCCGGACCTGCTTTTTCGGAAGAAGCCCCCGCGCTGAGGAACGTTGTTCCCAGCACCAATATTGCCGCGCTTAACGCAAAAACCTTTTTCATAAAAACCTCCTTGAACCTTTAAGTTCAAATGTAAATTTATTAATAACATATTAAATATATGCTATTAATATACTATTAAACAAACCAAATTAATAGGAATTTATCAAAACCGAGTAGATTTGTCAAGCGAATAAGCATTATTTTTCAGGGTCAGCGCATATAAAAAAGGGAGAAAGGAGGTATAGTTGGCATGGTTTTTGGGAGGGAATCATGGAACAAGAACAACAACTACCGCAAATGCCCATCATGGCCTATTTTTTAAGTCTCAAGGATCCCCGAATAGAGCGGAACAAGCTATATCCGTTCCACGAGGTCATTGTCATTACCTTCTGGCCGTCATTGCCCTTGCCCAGGGCTGGGAAGACATCGAGCGATACGGGAAGGCACAGAAGCCTGGCTGAGCCGGTTTCTGAAGCTGGAACATGGCATCCCGCATCACGACGTATACCGGCAGGTGATGTGCCGCATAGTACCGGAAAAGATTGAAACTTGTGTTATGAACTAGGTGAGGGCAATCAAGCAGGAGTATGAACGGAAAATTGCGGATTGAAGTACGAGGCCACTTCAAAGGGGGCGGGAAAGCGCTGCATATCGTCAGTGCGTGGACGACCGAGAACCGGCTGGGAGAAAGAACAGGTGAAAACGGAAGAAAAAGTAATGAGACCACGGTGATACCAACGTTATTGGCGAAACTGGCGTTGGAAGGACTGGACTTTTCTGTACCGTCGGATAAAAACCGGCATATTCAGTTTCATTCGGTCTCAACCCATGACCAGAAACATGGGCGGATAGAAGACCGGGATTATGCGGTAAGTGAAGAGGTGGGGTGGCTGATTGAAGGGCATCTGGAGTATCGGGGTGGTAGAATCGAGCAGAGGTTAAGGGGGGAGCCGACGGTAGAACGGCGTCTTTTTGTATCGAGCATGGCGGCAGATGCGGAAGCATTTACACGGGCGGACATTGAGGGATAGAAAACTCGTTACCCCCTATATACTTGACGTGGCGTTTGGGGAAGAGGGTTCACGACTGAGGAAGGATAAGGGGCCTGAAAACATGACGATACTGAGGAAGTTGGCGTTGACGGTGGCGTGGTCTGACAATGAAACGAAGAACAACAGCATCGGGCGGAGGAAACGGTCGAATGAATATATGGAGAAATTACTCTTTAATCCCCCTTTGCCTCCGATTCAGGGTAATTTATATGATTATTTTGCATTATTTTTATATCCCCTGGTTTAGTCCTTCCTTTATCCGCCCTATCGCCTCCTCAAGCCGCGCACGAGTGGTACCGAAGTTGAATCGCACGTATCCTTCCAGTCCAAAGGGTTTGCCTTTA
>JAITBO010000168.1 GCA_031283505.1 Treponema sp.
GGGTCTTTCTGGGATGACCCGCAGTGATACGCCACTTCTTTATCAGGTATGGCGTGGTATATTGTTCCGTCAAGGTCAATGACATAATGGGCCGATGAATAGTGTTTTTCTTTTGGGCAACCGGTTTCAAACCATCCCCATGTATTGACAGCCCGTTGCATGGGTGATCCCGTCCAGTGTAGGATAACCGCCTTGACACCACCCAGGGGCCGCCCAGGGCGCGAGTAGGTATTGATGGTCAATAATTTCTCAATCACTTTCACAATTCACCCCCAATACCTGCCTTTACCTGTTGCTCAAGACGCTGCTCCCAGTATTCTCTATAAAAATGGTCAATGTACCCGTTGCCATTTTTAATTTTGTAACGCCGGTATGCCGCCTCCGCATCCTGCGGGAGGTTGCTTTTATTCAGGATACGGAGTTTCAAAACGGACATATCCGTATCCTGTATTTGCTCAATCATGGCGTCCAGTTTTTTATTATGCTTCTTCTGTTCGTATATATTCGAGTAAATATATAAACGCCCTTGCTTGTCACGCCTGATACGCGGTATAAAATACAGTGCAATGATAAGCAAAACCGGAATAAGAACCATTAGATACCATTCCGGCAATTCCTTAATTAGAGCTTGTAGCGTTTCCCACATAGCTATTCCTCCTGAAAATTATTGTTAATACACCGGAAAATAAAAAAGCCCTCTGCAAGCAATGTCGCCCAAAAAGCGACCATACTTGCAGAGGGCTTCCGTATTTCGGCCAGTCCTGATATAACCACAATATTACTTAGCTCTCATTTTGTCAACTAGGCTTTACAAACAAGGCAAAAAGGCCGATAATGGCTTCATAGGCAATCCATTTGTGGCAATGCTTATAGGGATATGGCTGTGCAAGGGCGCGTTTCCCGCTGCGGGGCGGCGACTGGAACAATACATCAGCTGCGGGCCTCGGGGCGCTGAATCTGAATAACCTTCGCGCGATCGTGAACAACAACGTGGGGTTGCGCCCGGCTCTCCCTCCAAGCCAGAAGTCAGGTCTTTACGGGGGCCTGTCCAGCGCCGAGGGGAAAAGGAGCCGTATTCTTTCTCTTATCTATTTGACGCAAGCGGTTATTCCCGCTTGAATACTATGGATTCAAGCACTGATTTTGTACTGCGCCACCCTTGACAATGCCTGATATAGCCAAGGAAGCTCATAATGCTTGCCTTCGCGTGTTCCAGTATTTCGGGGTTTGTCCTATACATCCGAGCCATTTTGCGCAACCGCTTTTTCGCCCTTTTTAGTGTGGATTTTCGGGGTTTAATATGAGTAGGCCATATCCTATAACCACAAAAATCAATACCGTTTTTACCGGGGAATATGCCTGTTTTCGGATTAAGATTTAATTTCAAGTTATCACGGAGGTAGTTTTCAATCTTGCATAACAATTCCCAAAGATACCGCTTATCGTTATGCAGTATGATAAAATCATCCATGTATCTGGCGTAAAACTCAACATGATTTTTTTCTTTAATCCAGTGGTCAAACGGCATTAAAACAACATTCGCGCCAAGCTGGGAAGTCAATGCTCCGATTGGTATACCTTTGCCGTCCTGATACGGCGATTCGTAGGAGCGTATAATTACGCCGATTAGATTCATCGCTTTCCTGTCGCGGATATACCGCCGTATAATATCAATCAAAATATTATGGTTAACGCTCGGAAAGAAACTTTTAATATCGCATTTTAAAACATAATACTCGCCCCATTTTCTTTGTGCCGCCCTCGCGTACTTTTGCGTGTGATACATTGCGGCATGTGTTCCCTTCCCGCGTCGACAGGCAAAAGTTTCATAAATCATTCTGTTATCAAAAACAGGTTCAATAATTTGACAAAGAGCATGATGTATAACACGATCCCGAAATGTCGGAGCGGATATAAGCCGCTGTTTCGGCTCCTTGATAATGAATTGTCTGTACGGCTCCGGTTTGTACATATCCCATATTAACTCGTTTTGCAGGGTAATCAGATTTTCTTCAAGATTGCTTTTGAATTTCAACGATTCCCAGCGGTAACGTTTTCCGGTAGAAGCCTCACGAAAGGCGTGATAAAGATTTTCAAAATCAATAATACGTTCCCACAGGTACGAAAAACTCTTTGGCATACCTTCTCCATTCCGTTAAAATTGGAGCGGACGGCTTCCGGCAAACAAAAGTTTTCCACCATGCCACCTACTTGTCGCCCGCCCCTGTAGATATTTTCCCTGTCGGGCAGCTTCTTGGGCCGCCCGGCAAAGAAGGGGCATAACTCCTTTTCCCCTCGGTACACACGGCTTCCCGTAAGAATGCCGTCTCTGACTTAGAGGGAGAGCGGGCCGACAACCGACGTTGTTGTTCACGTGCGACCGGCGCTCGTTCAAATTCAGGGCCGCCAAACCCGCGTTCGCACCGTTGTTCCAGTTGCCACCCCGGATCGGCAAACGCATCACTATACAGCCATGCCCCCGCAATAATACAAGGCATTTATTTATGCGAGGATCACAAATGCCTGTACTTATTACCTTTGTCATTGCCGGACGAATTTCAGCCACCCGCCCAACATCCGGCCTGTTTCCGTAACCATGCCGGAAAAGTTTTTATACTTTTCAAACGGCACAAATTCCATTTCCGTACCCATCCTCACCAAAAATTTTAGCTCGGATAGTTTCATGTCCGCCTGCTGAAGCAAGCGTAATTTATCCGGCTTTGAGGGTACTATGCTTGCCCGCTCAAGCAATGTCCCCGCTTCCCAAAGAATGTGGCGGATGTCCGCCGCAAGGCTGTATTTTTCACTCTTGGGAAAATTGCGCAATACCACATAGACGTACTTCGCCATATCCACGAATTTTTGCACAACCTTCATGCTGTTATCTGCCACGATCAGGTCTCCAGGAGATCAGGATTCAGGATTACAATACAAAAGCGGGCCGACAACCGACGTCGCCGCCCACGAGCGACCGGCGCTCGCCCAAACCCAGGGCCGCCAAACCCGCGCTCGCACCGTCGGGCCAGCCGCCACCCCGGACCGGCAAACGCTCTCCGTAGTTCCGGACCCAGATCGCGCCCTTAATACCGGAGAAGATAGCGCTCCCGCTTGAGGCCATTTTCGGCGCGATAAGAAGCTGTGCCATCTTTTTCTTGGCCGCATCCGTAAGGCCGTTAAACCCGGTAGAAACCGCCATCGCCGCCCAGGAAGACTGATATGCATAGTCAAAATCTCCCATGTCCCCTCCTGCCGGGGGAGTAGGAGTTTCGCTATAATGGCTTATTGCGTTTGACAGTATCGGGTCACCGCCGTCCGCCGCTCCGCTCCGGTCGCCGGGGCCTGCGGATGCGTCAAAAAATACCCCAGTGGCTGGCCATGCCGATTCCGCCAGGCTATAATCGTTGTCATTCGGCGCGAGTATCTGGCCGTCAACAATTTTCAGGCCGTCATTCCACTCCCATACATTACCAACAAGGTCAGCAATGCCGAAGGGAGTATTGTCATGCCGCCAGGAGACATGCCCCGTACCAGCCAATGTTTTGGCTGTTGGATTGTCCGGCGCGGGGGTTCCGGTCTCCCAAGTAGCGTCATACGCCTTCAAATAATTGGTGTTTCCGCGGGGCTGAAAGCCGTTCTTCATGCACCACAGCGCCACCGCCGCCCACTCCCAAGCCGTCATCAGATGCCAGCCAGGACCTTTGTCGGTACACGCTTTCTTGGCGTTGTCGAAATCAATGTTCACCGTGGGGGAAACGCCGGGCAGCGAAATGGCGCGGCCCTCGTCCACCACCGCCTGGTACGCCCCAATGTATATCTCGTTCTTCACAACCCCGTCCACCACAAACGCCGGGTGGGGGCCGTTCCCCAATGAAGCGTCAATATCCTCAAGATTAAACTTGGGAATCCGTACCATAACCGAGGGCTTACCCTTGTCATCGTATTTAATGACCTGTTTGCCCCCGGAAGCCGCCAGAACCGCTGTTAAAAGGGTGTCCTTATTAAGCATTTTCTTCTCCTTCTGCCATACTTATTTCTTCTTGCCGGTCATACTCTGCCGGCCAGAGCTTCAAGATCACCGAATCCAAATCAAGAGGAACCGGCACGG
>JAITBO010000078.1 GCA_031283505.1 Treponema sp.
AATCCCAAGGCCGGGGGATTCATCATGCCTTCCCGTTGGAAACGCCATTACCAATCCCTCAGGGAATATGCGGCAAAGGCCAGAACCCTTTCCCGCCGGGACAACGCCCTCCCTCTTAGAACCGCGCTGGACGAAGGGAAAGATGATTCCCTGGGCAGCCTGGGCCTTATCTCCACCCGTTTTCCCGGACACGCGGGCAAAATCGTGGAAATCCGTTTGAAAGAGGCTGCCTCCGAACTCGCTTCCGTTGCTTCCGGTCCCAAGCCTTTCTACCTCATCATGTGCGCGGGCGGTGACGGTACAAGCCTGGAAGCCCTGATGGTCCTTTACGGCGCGGCGCCCGAAATCCGGGAAAACTGCGCGGTAGTCAGGTTCCCCATGGGTACGGGCAACGACGGCGCCGACGCCCGGGAACTGACCGGTGCTTTGGACCTCCTTCTCCACCCCAGCCATATAGAGTTGGCCCGAGCCCTGCGCTTAACCACCGCGACGGCCGGCAAGGGACCTTTCCTGGCCTTTAACATTCTTTCCGTGGGCCTTGACGCCTTCGTCACCCACATGACCAACAAGATGAAGGGAAGCCTGCCGGGGGATTTCTACAAGCTCTGGGTGGACATCGCTTCCCTGCTTTACGACAGGATCTACACCGTCGGTCCCATGGACGTACGATTTTTTGACGATGAGGCCGGACCGCCGGAAGGAACGGCCCTACAGGAGACAACCTTGCTCCTGGCGGTGGGCGCGAGCGGACATCGGACCTACGGTTCCAACAAGCGGATACTCCCGGACGACCGGAACGTGTGCCTGGTCAAGCAGATGCCCCTGCTGCGGAAGGTGGCGCTCAAGGGGCTTTTTACCACCGGCGCTCATGTGGATAAGAGCGAATCCCTGCTCTTCAACGCCCGGCGGGTGGAATTCCGGGGGGAACACCCCATCCTGGCCCAGATGGACGGTGAGGCAGTGTTGCTGCGGCCCGAAGATTTTCCCGCGGCTATTGAACTTACGGAACCGGTAATCCCGGTATTGAAGAAGGCATAAGGAACTGTAAAATAAAATACTGTACATTTTATTTATGTACAGTTCCTAAGGCCAGCGCGCCGGTAATTTCACTTTTTTTTCGCTACCCTAATAATTCCTTCCGCGTTAAAGCCTGTCCAGAATGGCCGCCGCCGATGCTTCAAATTGTTTGAGCTGTTCCCGGTTCAGTTTTACAAAGAGGTTCTGTTCTACTTTTCCGGCCACGGCTTCCATTTCTTCGGCGCTACGGTAGGTGATCCTCCGGAAGGGATCGTGAAAGTCCTTGGCCCGGCTACGGTACACTTCTTCCGCTACCTTCTTCTGGATCTCTACGGCGGTCCGTATTTCCGCCTTGAAAGCCTCACGATCCCCAGCGGCATGGGGTTTGTCCGCCGTTTCTTCTCCCCAAAGATACCGCAGGATGCTCCAACTGTGCCGGAGCCGGTCCGTGGGCCAGGCCGCCGCCATGACAGCATAACTGTCGTGAATGGAGGTCCAGGAAGCACGCCGCCCTTCCCGTATCTCCTGTCTGAGGGCATCCACCTTGAAGGCCGGAACGATCTGCCCGCCCAGGTTCACCCAGTCGCGGACCCGGCCTCCTCCGGCGGCTTTGTCCCAGGCGGGATCCGGCGCGGCGATTTCCCGGACAAGGCCGGAAAAGTCCATACCGGGCTGTTCCTCAAGACGGGCGATGAGGGTCTTCATGCCGTAAAACCGGAGCATCTCCCGGTAGGCCAGCCATGCCCGTCGGGGCTTCAGGATCGCGGTGATCCGGTTGTGCCGTTCCAGGCCGTATGCGGGGATCTCGTCATCCGAACGGGGGATATAGGCGTATTCCGGGTCTTCCTCCCCTGCGCCGTCGGCAGACAGGGCGCTTCCCACCCCGGAACCCGAGGGAAGGGCGACGCCCGCGTCCCGCATCCAGCCTTCCGTGAGTTCCAGGGCGTTCATGATTTCTTCCGCCGTGTCGGGCGCAAGGTAATCCATTTCTATGCGCTGGATCTTATGCTTTCGTTTGTCCCTGTCCGCAGCTTTCCAGGAATTCCGCTGAAGGGCGTAGAGGTTGTACATCCAGAAGTAGGCGGGCATCACTTCCAGCCTGTCTTTCTGCGCGTTGTTGTTCACCAGGGAAAAGGGGAGGGAGATGTTGAGTTCGTAGGGATAGTCCCCCTTGGCGATGAGGACGAAGCTGGCAAAGCGGCTTGAGTGTTTTAAGGTGACCGAGAGGCCCGGCCAAAAACCCCGTCCCGCCCGGATCTCGCCGTCGTTGGCGCGGCTGTTGTGGTTGGACCCTATGGTAGCACCGGCGGCCATGTTGCTCATCCCCTGGATAAGGCTGGCGATAAGAAAGGAATTGTTGTGGTGCTGCTCATGAAAGGGAAAAATGAGGTTGTTCAGAATTTCGCAACAGGAAATAGTCGAGTTGTCCCCCAACACCGAATGGATAAGCCGGGCACCGTACTTGAGGTTGCAGTTCCTCCCCATGACGAAACGTACCGCCTTTACCCCGTAGAAGGCGTGGCAACCGCAGCCTACGATGCCATTCACCATTTCCACCCCTTCTCCGATCTGACAGGGCTCCTCCCTGGAGGAATGGATGGTCAGGTTTTTGAGCTTGTTGGCCCCCTTGATGTAGGCCCCTTCTCCTACCGTTGTGTCTTTGATGATCTTGCAGCTTTTTATCACCGTATCCGAACCTATACTCCCGTAGACTCCCCGGGGGCTTCCGTATTGTTCCTGGGTGATCTCTCTGAGCTTGTCCATAAGCGTCAGGTCGTCCCGGTAGGCGGCCCAGAGGAAGGCGTCGGCGGGGATGATGTCCGCAAAGGGGAGAATGGACCTGCCCCCCGCTTCGTTCATCACGTCGATTTGGATGCGGACCTCTTCGTCCTCGCCATCTTTGATGATTCCGTTACCGAATTTCGCGTGGTTTGTGGTCTGCATCTCGTCTATGCGGGAAAGGATCACCCGGTTCCCTATGAGGTAGTGGGAAATGTAGGAACAGTCCTGGACAGCCGCATTGTTCCCGATGTCGCAGGAGATTATCGTGCTGTTCCGTATTCCCGCAGGAATGCAGAAATCGTTGTGTTTGAGAAGTACGTCCGCCAAAACCCCCAGGCGTATGAGCCCGTAAAACCGTGAGTTGCGGATCAGCGCCGGTTCAAAGGGATCGCTTACCAGAAAGTTGTCCCAGTTGGAACAGTAATTGTCGTTTTTTACGAGAATTTCGATCTCCCCGGCTTTGAGCTTGCGCCAGGAAGACGTGGGCCGGTCTGCCTGCCGGTTCCGCAGCCAGTATTCGTCTTTACCCGGCGGCAAGAACTCCGGGGGAATAAAATCGTATCCGTACCGTTCGGAATACAGAATTGTTATATCCATTATAAAAATCCTTTCCAGTTTGTCAGTATAGTCCGGATTCGATGTAGTGTGTATACTGTTTGAAACTGGTTCATGTATTAAGAGCATAATCAATGAAAAGAACGATTGTCATCATAGACGGAATGGGCGGCGGCATAGGCGTCCAGCTTATAACGAAGATCAAAGAATTGTCCGGAGACGGACGGGAGATCATCGCCCTGGGAACCAACGCCATAGCCACGGAGCGTATGGTCAAATCCGGCGCCCACCGGGGCGCATCCGGAGAGAACGCCGTCAAGGTCTCCGCCTCTCTGGGGGACTTCATCCTGGGCCCCATAGGTATCGTCATCCCCAATGGCCTCATGGGAGAGATCACTCCCGCCATGGCCGAAGCCGTACTCTGCGCTCCCGGCGAGCGCATCCTCATCCCCCTCCAGCACGATCACTTCCACCTGGCGGGCCTGGAAGCCCAGCCCTTGGCAAAGCTGGTGGAAGAAGCGGTGGATTACCTTAAAAAAAAGTTTTAGGCAGCGGGGTCAGGCGGTAGGAATTTTACGGATGGCGCGTCCCTCTCCCTTTACTCATCCAAATCCGAAAGCTGGGTGGAGAGGTAGCGTTCCCCGGAATCAGGGAGAATCGCCACGACGGTTTTGCCCCGGTTTTCGCTTCGGGCGGCGATCTTGAGGGCGGCCCACACGGCGGCCCCCGATGAAATACCCGCGAGGATGCCTTCGACAAGAGCAAGGGTGCGGGCGGTCTCAATGGCGTCTTCGTTGGTTACCCGGACTATCTCGTCGATGACGGAGCGGTTCAGTACCTTGGGAACGAAGCCCGCGCCGATTCCCTGAATGCGGTGGGGGCCGGCAAAACCGCCGGAAAGGACCGGCGAGGCATCGGGCTCCACGGCCACGATTTTCACCGCAGGCTTCCGCGCTTTCAGAACTTCCCCCACGCCGGTGATGGTACCGCCGGTTCCGACACCGGAGACAAAGATGTCCACCGCCCCTTGGGTGTCGGCCCAGATTTCTTCCGCAGTGGTCCGGCGGTGGACCTCCGGATTGGCAGGGTTTTCAAACTGGAGGGGCATGAAGCCGCCGGGAATTCTACCCACCAGTTCTTCCGCCTTTCGGACGGCGCCCTTCATCCCGTCCTTACCGGAGGTGAGGACCACTTCCGCGCCCAGCATACGGGCCAGCTTCCGCCGTTCCACCGACATGGTTTCCGGCATGGTGAGGATGAGTTTGTAGCCCCTGGCGGCGCAGGCAAAGGCCAGACCAATGCCCGTATTCCCCGAGGTGGGCTCAATCACCGTGCCGGGGGGCGTTGCCCCTCGTTTGAGTTTGCCGTCCCGCTCCGCCGCGTCCAGCATGGCCGCGCCGATGCGGTCCTTCACGCTGGCCAGGGGGTTGAAGGATTCCACCTTTACCAGCACGATTCCCGGCAGGTCCTTTGCCATTTTCGCAAGCCGCACTAGGGGCGTGTTCCCCCGGGCCTCAACGATGTTGTCAAATATTATCCCCCGGCTGGGGGTAAATTTCTGCTTACTCATATACTCCTCATTTGGTGCCTGGCACCCTTTATATCGAATAGTCCGCTTCCTGGTTGATGTCGTACTGAAACATCGCCAGAATCCGTTCCTGTATTTCCACCAGTCCGGCGTCGGTTCTGGCCCGGGGGCGCCTTGCCGTAACGGGGATGCGGTTGCGGATAGTGCCCGGCCCCGGAGAAAACACGATAACTTCGTCGGAAAGGTATACCGCTTCCTGGACATCGTGGGTTACCATGACGATGGTGACAGGGGACCCCGCCTTTCCGGTTTCCTGCCAGAGCCTGAGGAGTTCGTCCTGGAGTTTTTCCCTGGTCAGGGCGTCCACCGCCGCGAAGGGTTCGTCCATGAGGATGATCCGGGGTTCCACCGAAAGGGCCCGGGCCAGGGCCAGGCGCTGGCGCATCCCCCCCGAAAGTTGGGAGGGGTATTTGTGGGCGGAGGGGGCAAGATCGACTTTCCCTAAATAGTACAAGGCCCTTTCCTCGATTTCTCTTTTCTTCAATTTCACCGCATCGCTTCTATCACCGGCATACTTACCGGCGGAACTCCTGTCCGCGTTACGCAGTTTTAGTGCGAAGACCACATTTTGCAGCGCCGTCATCCAGGGAAAGACCGCATAGTCCTGGAAGATCATGGCAATGTCGTGTTTGGGACGGTCCTGGAACACGCCGTTGGCCAAAGGCGAAATAAAGCGGTAACGCCTGCGGTAGGCGATCTGTTCCTTGCGGGTGGCGGGAAGGGGTTCCAGTACCAGCTTGCCGTCGATATGGATGGCCCCGTCGGTGGGGGCCTGGAGGCCCGCGAGGATTTCCAGGAAGGTCGATTTGCCGCATCCCGAAGGGCCCAACAAGGAAACTATCTTTCCGTCGGGGATGGTAAGGGACACGTTGAGAACCGCCGTAAGCCCTTCGGCCAGGCCCTTCTCGGTGACGACCGAAAAGAATTTGCTGATGCTCTTTGCTTCAATCATGACAGGCAGGCTCCACAGAACGTAAACCACAAGTGGGGGGAGCGTAAGACTTGCTCCGGGCCGCAGGCCCTCCGCAAGTCTTTTAGGAGTTTTGCCTGTAGCAAAACTCCACAAAACGGAGCAAGGCTGGAGCGGGGGGGAGCAGTGTAAGCAGGCGCTTCAAATTTACGGAAAAACACTTTTACTGTTGTTTTCACGTGCTTCCCCCTTTATCTTCCGACTTTCCAGATGGCCAGTTTGATTTCCACATACTTGAGGATCTCGATGAGGAACCAGCCTATCCAGCCGAGGATCACCATGCAGACCATCATCTCGGGGATGACGAAGTAATCTTTGGCTTGCCCGAGGAGGTAGCCTATGCCCATGCGTCCGCCGTAGGATTCGCCGATGAGGAGCATCACCAGGCCCATAGCCACGCCGGTTTTGAGGCTCATGATGATGGAGCCGAAGGCGTGCCAGAAGTAGACTTTACGGAGCAGGGTGAACTCACTGGCGCCGAAGACCCGGGCGGAGGCGAGGTAGCGGGGGTCGGTGTCTTTGATGCCCTGGTAGGTGTTGAAAAGCACGGGGTAGAAGATGCCGATGAACATGAGGAAGATGTGCATTTTGGAGCCGATGCCGAAGAAAATGATGGTCATGGGGACCCACGCAGGGGGCGGTATAGGGGACAGGAGTTGCCACAGGGGCAGGACAAAGGCGCGGATCTTGAGGTTCCAGCCCATGAGGAGGCCGATAGGGACCGCCAGGACCACGGCGATTGCGAAGGCAACGAAGAAGCGGCCCATGCTCCATCCGATATGGAGGACAAGCTGCTTATGCCAGAGCATATACCAGAAACGCCGGGCCACCACGCTGAGGGGCGGAAGGAGGCTTTCGGGCAGGATCTTCCACCGGGGAAGAAATTCCCATGCGAGCAGTATGGGAATCAGTATCGAAAGAAATTCCAGGGAGAAGAAGTTGCCCAGGGAATTTTTGAAAAACCCGCCGAGTTCGAGCAGAACCCGGCGGAACCCCCTTGTTTCGTAATTCGTCATATCTGCGGTTTTTCTACCACGTTATACC
>JAITBO010000140.1 GCA_031283505.1 Treponema sp.
TTTTAAACGTTATGAGGACGCAAGTCTCATCTACGTCGGCGTTGATAAACACGAAGGAGAAAAAGTCGGCGGCTGGGACACTGTTATGCTCAGGAAGGAGTATGAACAGATATTTGAGAACAGGATGGTTTGATAATGGGAAGGTATTTGATCTGCCTTACCGGGGCTAGCGGTTCGATCTATGGCATCCGCACCCTGCGGGCCCTTGTTGAAGGCGGCCACGAGGTTCACGCGGCGGCGTCCCTCTGGGGCGGACGGGTTACGGAACGAGAGACCGGGAGGTCTTTTGAGGATTGGGCGAAAAAGCTGGGGATTCCCCCGGAGCGGATCTACGCCCCGGATGACCTGAGTTCTCCTCCGGCCAGCGGTTCTTTCCACCTTGACGGAACTGCGGTGGTTCCCTGTTCCATGAGCAGCATAGGGGCCATTGCATCGGGAATATGCCTTAATTTGATACACCGGGCCGCCCTGATCTGCCTTAAAGAAGGCCGGCCCCTGGCGCTGGTTCCCCGTGAAACGCCCCTTTCCCTCCCGGACCTAAGAAATCTGACATCTCTGGCGGAGGCGGGAGCGGCTATCCTGCCCGCGTCGCCGGCCTTTTATCATACTCCCCAAACTATCGAAGATTTGGTAGATTTTATTGCGGGAAAAATTCTCGACAGGCTGTCGGTAAAGCATGAGCTCTACGCCCGGTGGAAGGGTTAAGGCCGCCAATACTAAAGATCAAGGAATTTTGGAAATGAAGAAACTTTTGTTGTGTATCTGTTGTGCAGGAATGTCATTAGCTTCCCTTTATGCCCGGCCCCAGGGGGAGGCCGGTCTTCCGGCCCCCGGAACTACGGAGGGAACCGGCGCGGTCGCTTCTCTGCGGGTGGGTATTATGCCTGATGCGGATTCCCTCCCTTTAATAGTCGCCCGTGACGAGGGTTTCTTTGACCGGGAAGGGGTAGGGGTGGAACTCATCGTATTCTCGAATCCCCAGGAACGGGACGCTGCTATTCAAGCCGGACATCTTGACGGGGCGATCTCGGACCTTCTGGCGGCGGCCTTTTTTGCCGCCGGTGGCTTCGATACCAGAGTAACCAGCCTGACCGATGGCCGCTACGGTATTGTGGCGTCCCCCCAGTCCCGAATCAAAAACCTTTCGGAACTTCGGGGAAAACGCATCGGCCTTTCCACCAACACTATCATCCAGTATACCGTGGACGCCCAACTCGAAGCCGTGGGGGTGGCCATGACGGATTACGAAGCGGTTTCTATACCTCGTATGCCCTTGCGTCTTGAGATGGTGCTGGGCGGGCAGATCGAAGGGGCGAGCCTCCCGGAGCCTCTCCTTAGCGCTGCCGTCGCCCAGGGCGCGGTCCTGCTTTCCACCACTGATGCCACGGGGATTGACGCGGGGGTACTGCTTTTTTCCCGGAAGGTTCTGGACAGCCGCCTGGAATCCCTCCGGGCCTTTTACCGCGCCTATTACCAGGCGGGCCTGAAAATCAACGCCAATCCCGACGCCTACCGGGATTACCTGGTGGAAAAGGCGGCTTTTCCACCAGCGGTTCGGGATGCTTATCAATTTGTTGCCTACCGGAAGCCGGTTCTGCCGGCGGCCTCCCAGATCGAACAGGCCCTCAAGTGGCTGAAAACCCGGAAACTCCTGGAGGCGGACCTGAAAGCCGAAGACCTTACCGACTCCCGGGCAATCAGCGGATGGTAGAGATCGGGGATCTTTCCCTGGCCTATCCTCTCTCCCATGGGGGAGTGGCGGCGGCCCTCAGTCATATAAACGCCCGTTTTGAGGAAGGAAAAATTTCCGCCCTTATCGGCCCATCGGGATGCGGCAAGACCAGCCTTGTCAGGATCATTGCCGGCCTTCTCGCGCCTTCGGAAGGAAGTGTCACCATAGGGGGAAGGGTAGTCCGTGGGATCAGGAAAACCACGGCGGTAATTTTTCAGGATTACGGCCTCCTTCCCTGGAAGACCGTCCGGGCCAATGCGGAACTGCCTTTGCGCATAGCCGGCGTTAAAGACCGCCGGGAGCGGGTGGGAACTCTCCTTGGGGAATTCGGCCTTGCAGCCTTTGAAAAACTGTATCCCAGGGAACTTTCGGGAGGCATGAAACAGCGGCTGGCCATAGTCCGCGCCATGACTGCGGAGCCGGAACTCCTGCTCATGGACGAACCCTTCTCCAGTCTGGATGCCCTTAGCCGGGAAGACGCTCAGGATTTTCTTCTTTCGGTAAAGGGGGAACAGCGGCTGACCATCGTCATAGTTACCCATTCCATTGAAGAGGCGGTGTATTTGGCGGATTCGGTTTACGTGATGACCGGCAGGAATCCCGGAACCATGAAGACCCGCCTTGACATTTCCCGGCCCGATGAGGGAATATCCCGCGCCGGATTCAGGGAGGAACCGGCGTTCCGGGAATACTGCGCCGTCCTGCGGTCTGTCCTGAAAGCCGTTCCCAGCGGGAGGGCCATTTGAAAAAAACCCTGGGCATACTTTTGGCGTTTCTGTTTTTTACCCTGTTCTGGCAGGGACTCTCCTTGCTGGTACAGCGCCCCTTTCTTCCCGGTCCGGGGGAAGCGGTTGCCGCCCTGGTCCGCCTTTGCGGGGAGGGAAGACTGGGACGCCACCTGGGGGCAAGCCTTTCGCGGATCCTGTGGGCTTTGGTGGTGGGCTGCATACCCGCCGCCGCTCTTGGGATCGCCGCAGGCCGTTCCCCCCGGCTGAACAGCCTGATTTCTCCGATGATTTATTTGTTCCACCCCCTGCCCAAGGCGGCGTTCCTGCCGGTGATCATGCTCTTTTTCGGTTTGGGGGAAGCCGCAAAGATTTTTCTCCTGGGCGTTACCATTTTCAGCCAAATTTTGGTGACCTTGCGGGACTCGGCAAAACAGGTCCCGCCGGAACTTCTGGATTCCGTCCGTTCCCTGGGGGCGGGTAGGGCCGGCCTGCTCCGGTATGTAATAATTCCGGCGGTATTGCCCGGGTTCTTTACCGCTTTCCGGGTAAGCCTGGGTACCGCCATAGCGGTTCTCTTCCTGGCCGAAACCTTCGCCGCAGAAAGCGGCCTGGGCTACCTCATTGTTGACGCCTGGACCCGGGTGGCCTATGCGGAGATGTACGCCGCCATTCTGGCCTTAAGCCTTCTGGGATTGCTGCTTTTTGCCCTGACGGATTGTTTGGAAAAAATTTTCTGCCCTTGGGAGTAATTCTTGACTTTTGGTATATTATGGATAGTTTTTTGTAGTAGTAAGCATCAGGCTGGTGGGTGGTGGCTGGTGATGATATGGCGAAACGGAGACATGGGAATAGGGAGCGGATTTCAGGGTATCAGGCGGCTTTTCATTTTCTGGTAAATGTTTGTGTAAATGTTTCTGTTTCATCTCTATCTGTACCGGTATATGTAAAAGTAACCGTATTACCGCTTACCGAATATGTATAGATTTCCGTTTGTCTTTCAAATGGAAGTAATGCCATATAAGTAAATATATTTTTTTCAAAAGCGAGTGATGTTAGGTCGCTTTCAGAATACCATTTTGGCTCAAGATCATCAAAGACACCTCCATGTAAATGGGTCATTTTTCTTGTTATAGTATTACCTTCCATGGTATACGTTCCTTTTGTATTAGGTATGCCTTCTGTTGATACTTCCCAACTGCCATTATTATGAAACTGTATTTCTATTCCATCGGAATTAACCCATGTTCCAATAAGAGAAGAATCTGATCCTCTATTACAACCAATAACCGTTATTACGGATACCAGTGCCATTATCAGCATTCCCGGCCAAAAATTAAATTTTGTCATTTTATTCCTCCTAAATTATTATTTAGTATACGGATTATGCCTATTCTTGTCAATATAAATAC
>JAITBO010000163.1 GCA_031283505.1 Treponema sp.
ACAATACGGTCGCTCATGCCCAGCACTTCGGGCATCTCGGAAGAAACCATGATGATCCCGTATCCCTGGGCGGCCAGGTTGTTCATGATGTTGTAGATCGCGGTCTTGGCCCCCACGTCCACACCCTTGGTTGGTTCATCCATGATGATAACCTTCATGTCCGAGTTCAGGAGCTTTGCCACGATTACCTTCTGCTGATTTCCCCCGGAAAGAGTAGAAACCTTGTCGTGAACGCTCACCGCCTTGACACTGAGCTTATCCGCCAGCTCTTTGGCCTTTTCGTTCTCCTTCTTGTGGTCCACCCACCCAAAGCGAAGGAACTGTTTGAGGGCGGAAAGCGTGATGTTCTTCGCTATTTCCCAGCGCAGGACCAGCCCTTGTTTGAGCCGGTCTTCCGGAAGGTAGCCTATCCCCATGGCGATGGATTCGGATACCCCCAGGTGATTCAATTTTTTGCCGTTCAAAGTGACGGTTCCCCCATCGTAAGGGCTTATGCCGTATATCGCCTCGCAGACCTCGGTGCGGCCCGCTCCCACCAGGCCGGTCAGGGCGAGGATTTCCCCTTTCCGCAGGGAAAAACCCACATCCTTGAAATAGCCGGTTCGGGAAAGCCCCTCCACCCGGAAGACCTCCTCCCCGGGGACCACATCCCGTTCGGGGAAGAACTGAACGATTTCCCGGCCAACCATGGCCACCACCATGGTATGATCGTCCACATCCTTGATGTCCCAGGTGTTGATATATTTACCGTCCCGGAACACGGTTACCCTGTCCGCAAGACGGTACATATCCTCAAAACGGTGGGAAATGAAGATGATGGAAACACCCTTCTTTTTCAGGTTTTCCGTGATCCGGTAGAGATCCTCGGTCTCCCGGCTGGAAAGGGCCGACGTAGGCTCATCCATGATGATGATCCGGGCATTGGCGGAAAGGGCCTTGGCTATTTCCACGATCTGCTGCCGGGCAACGGAAAGGGTCCCCATGACAGCCCGGCTGTCGAAGCCGGCGTCGAGCTGTTCCAGGAGTTCCTCCGCCTGCTGGTTCATGGTCCGCCAGTCTATGCTTTTTAGCGGAGAACGGATCTTCTCGTGACCCATAAAGATATTCTCCGCCACCGAAAGATCCGGAAAGCAAGTAACGTGCTGGTAAATGGCCGCAATGCCCAAGGCCTGGGCATCCAGGGGCCCGGTCACATTTGCGGGTTTTCCGTCAACCAAAAAATCCCCGCCGTCAGGCTTATACACACCGGTAATGATTTTGATGAAGGTGGACTTGCCCGCTCCGTTTTCCCCCATCAGGGCGTGAATCTCTCCGGGCCGCAATTCAAAATGAACGCCGTCCAGGGCCTTAACCCCCGGAAAGGTCTTCACGATATTCCGTAATTCAAGAATGTTTTCCGCCACCCCTGCCCCCTTATTCACAATCTCTTCATAATTACGTTTTTACAGAGGCTTTTCCAAAACTTCAGTTTTGGGACAGACTCAGCAAACACGGTCAAAATCAATCCCCAAAAGCCGCGCCAATTTTTCTATTTTTCCCGCGATATGTCCAACGCCGATGGCGCAGTGGTGGGCCGGCCCGGCTTTGGACCAGCGGTTCACGAAGTCCCTGGCCGGTATGGAAAAATGATACCGGCTGTTGGTGTTCCCGATTTTCAGGACCGGCCCCGGAACGGATTCCCCTTCGGCGCAAAGAAAAAAGGTACTCCCGCCCTTTCCCTGCACCACCGCCAGAAAAGTGACCGGCCCGTGAGTGACGCTCATCTGAATTGAAAGCCCTTTGCCGGGCTTGCCGTGGTACACCGGCAGGGGAACCAGGCCCACTTCCCCTTCGGCAATTGCCGGATGCGCCGGGCCGTCATGTCCCCAGAGTACCACATCGGCGGGAAAATCCATGGCGTAGAACTCCGAGAAGGAACCGCCGGCGTTGAAACTGTCCATTATCTTCATAGCCACTACGTTTTTGACTTCGCACTCACCGGCTACCGGTACATGGTGGGCGGTAAGGAGGGTGTTCCCGGCAATGACCGAGGTGACAATATTTTCGTGATTATTGCCCTGCCAGCCTTCGTAATAGTAGGCCAAAGCCCCAAGCCGCTTCTCTTCAACAAGCCGGTCCAGGGCGCAGGAAGTCCGGGCGGCCCGGTCCAGTTCCGCAGCCTCACACTCGGGGGACACGGCGAATTCGGCGTCAAACTGCTCCCGTTTCCCGGCAATGTCCCCCGGACTGACGCCATTCCAGGCGGCGGCCAGTTCGTCCATCTCCAGAAGCTCAAAATGGCTCCCAAAAACCGCGGCAAGCCGGGTGACATCGGTATAGACATCCAACATCCCGCAGTAATAATGCCCCAGGATACCGATCCGCGTATCCCGCACCTGGGAACGGACCCGCATCGCGCCGCACCAGTCCTCAATTTCTTTCCAGGACCGGTCTTCCTCAAGCCAGCCTGTGATGATGTCATAACGCAGTCCCGCGTTATTGAACACATTGGCGATCTCCGGCACGGAACAGGCTTGGCAATGGGCAAGCCATTCCCCGGTCATGCGGCCCCGGTCCCCCAGGGCGTTAAATGTTTCGTAGTCGATGGCGGGAACCGGCTGGAGGTTGAGGATCACCACCGGAACCTGCAAACCCTGGGCCACGGGAAGCACCGTATGGGACAGGGCATAGGTGGAGATATAGAGGAAAACCCCTTCCACCCGCTTTTCCCGGAAAAAACCCGCCGTACGGCGGGCGGCATCAGGATTATCCACCAGACCCGCGTTGACAACCTCCATCCCCAGGGCTTCAAGCCTTCCGGCTATGTACTGCTGATACCCCAGGAGCCGTTCCCGCAGCCCCTCAAACTGAGCCCAATAGGTGTCCAGACCAATACCAAACAGGCCGATCCTGGCCGGCCCGCCTGAACCGCAAACTTCCTTTTTCATATTCCCCCAGCTTAATCATTATGCTCCCCATTATTCTCCCCCGTAAATGGATTTTTCTATTGAGAAAATGGAAAAAAACCGGTATAATCGTCCTGTCATGGAGAAAACTACGGAAAAGAACCGGGCGTCTTTTTTGCATTACCTTCCGTACAGCGAAGAAGATGAAAAGCTGGGGATGGTGTGCATTACCGTGGGAACGGTGGAAGTGGCGCCCAACACCGTCTATCCTCCCAGAAAA
>JAITBO010000318.1 GCA_031283505.1 Treponema sp.
CCGATATGGCCGTAACTTATCGCGCCGTGGTTGGCGCCCCAGGCGGCCATCACGGAGTAGACATCCTTAAAGGGGCCTTCGCCGGTAAGCCGGGGGGCGAACCAGGTGGTGGGCCAGGTCGGGTCCGTCCTCAGATCGAGCTTGTCGTGGACTTCACCGGGGATGGTGACCGTAACGCCTTCGGCGATTTGAAGCACCGGGCCGATGCCCTTAACCAGGTTGAGGCGGCACATGGTGACCGGCATATCTCCTTCGGTGAGGAAGTCCGAAGAATAGCCGCCACCCCGGAAATAGCCGAGACTGGCGTAGCGCCACTGTACCGCGTCAAGGCAGGCTCCCGCCTCTTCGGGGGTAATCTCCCAGAAAGGCTTCATGGCGGGCTTGCCGTCTTTCCGCTGTTTGCCTGTGCCGTCCAGGGTGGAGGCCCCTGAGTTGATAAGGTGGATCAGGCCGTTTGCCGCGCCTCCCGTGGGCTTCCAGCCGGTGACCCGTTCTATAGCGGCGGGGCTCCAGTAGGTCCGCACGTCGGAGAAAATCTGGGCCGTGCCGGTCAAAAGGTGGCCGAAAAGCATGGAAACCCCATTAAGGCAGTCGTTTTCCGTGGCCACAATGTAGGGGGCGCGTATGCCGTTCCAGTCGTAGGATGAATTCAGCATGACTTCCAGGAAGTCGCCGTTGGGGAAGTGATCGTTCCAATGGCGCTGGCCCTGGAAACCCGCAAGAATGGCGTTGTGCCCCAGGGCTTCTTCGGCAAGCCCCCTCCGTTTAAGGTCGGGGTTCCCAACCATCATATCCCGGACTATCATAGCCATCTTGACACAGGTCTTCCAGACCTCGTCCTTCTGCTTGCGGCTGTGCTGCTGTTCCGGCGGATTGTTGTCCGGCCCTTCATGGCAGTTCGCCAGGGTCCATTCCAGGGCCCGCTTGAATTCGGGTTCCGAATATATCTTCTCCTCGAAGCGGCGCACCAGTTCCGACATATCCACGTATTCGTTCCTCATACCCAGGTATTCTTGGAAGAAGTCCGCGTTGGTGATGGAACCGGCGATGCCCATGGAGACGGAACCCACGGAGAGGTAGCTTTTGCCCCGCATCCAGGCTGCGGCCAGGGCCGCCTTCACGAAGCGGAGTATCTTGTCCCTTACGTCTTCCGGAATTTTGCCGGTATCTTTAAGGTCCATAACGTCTCTGCCGTAGATGCCAAAGGCGGGAAGTCCCTTCTGGCTGTGGGCCGCCAGAACCGCCGCCAGGTACACCGCGCCGGGCCGGTCCGTGCCGTTGAAGCCCCAGACGGCCTTGATGGTCATGGAGTCCATGTCCATGGTTTCCGAGCCGTAACACCAACAGGGGGTGACCGTAAGGGTAACCGCCACATTCTCCCGTGAGAATTTATCCTGGCAGGCCGCAGCTTCCGCCACACCGCCTATGGTAGAATCGGCAATAACGCATTCGACCGCCTGACCGTTTGGGTGCTTCAGGTTTTCGGCGATGAGCTTCGCCGCAGCGTGAGCCATGCCCATGGTTACCTCTTCCAGGGATTCCCTGACCCCTCGGCGCCGTCCGTCAATGACCGGCCTGATGCCGATTTTGGGCAAGGCCCCCCGAAACCTGTTTACCGGGGGATTCATCTTGAGACTTGAAATGTCAGCCATAAAACTCCTCCAAAAAATTAAAATTAAGAGAAACTGTCCCAAAACTTCAGGTTTTGGGACAGTCTCAAGAAACTTGAAAATGCCTCATAATCATGACCGGAAGCCGGATAGTCCGTGGTTCCACAGTTTCTTCTCCCGCATCCTCTTCTTTTCTTTTTTGCCCTATACGTTCAAGAATACGCTGCACCGCCTCCTTCCCTATAGCGGCGGCGTCCTGGGCGGCGGTATACCGGCAGGCCGGCAGGAAAGGCGAATAGTTGGATTCGTCAAAAGCGGCGATTACCGGCATATATCCTTCCCCCCGTCTCCCCGGAAGCTGCGCGAGGAGGCGCCGTTCCATCCCCAGATGAACCAGAAGATTGACCGCTACCAGGGCTTCCGGCGGCCTGTTGCTTTGCAGGATGATGTCCATGTGGCGGAAACCGTCATCCACCTCCATTCCTCCCAAATACAGCGAATCCCTGTCGAGACGAACCCCCGCCTCTTCCATCGCCGTCTTGAACCCGGCGATTCGCTCCCGCGCGGTGGAGATGGCCGTATCCCCGCCTACAAAGGCGATACGCCGGAACCCGTCTTCCAAAAGCCGCCGGGTAAGCGCTCGCGCCCCATCTTCGTTGTCCGAGAGGATCGCATCGAGTCCGGCCCCTTCAATAAGACGGTCTACCAGGACGATGGGCATCCCCTTCTTGTTCGAAGCGGCCAAATGGTCCCCACGGGCCCCTGCGGGAATCACCACAACACCGTCCACCATACGATCCGACAGCATGGCAACCCGCTTTTTTTCTTCTTCCACGGAATTATCCGAAGAAGCCACAAGAAGCGTATAACCCCTGGCGCTGAGTTCCTTCTCTATTCCTTCCGCCAGGTCCATAAAGAAATCGTTGGCCAGTTCCGGGGCCACAATCGCCACCGTCCGGGTAGACCGGGTTTTAAGGCTCCGGGCCGCAGGATTGACACGGTAGCTCATGCCGGCTACCGCCTCAAACACTTTAAGCCGGGTTTTCTCGGATACACCTTCGGCTCCGTCGGGGTCAAGGGTCCGGGACACTGTAGCGGTGGAAACCCCCGCAGCAGCGGCGACATCCCGAATTGTGACGGGTTTGTCATTCATGGTTATACCGGTATTACGCCCTTCTTCAGGATGATGTTGCCGTATTTGACGGTCTCCCCGGTCATAACCACCGCGTAAGCCTTTTTAGTTCTTTCGTAAAAAGCGAAACGCTCTACTTTCTCGATGGCCGGGGTTCCGGGCCAGTGTTTGTCTATCACCGCACGGTACGATGCCTCTACGGCGGGATCGGCGGTCTCCCCGGCCATTACCTGCATCATCGCCACCGGAGGCACCGCATAGTCCAGGTTCATCAGAGCCAGAATACCGTCCAGCAGGCCGGTTACTCTGATGCCGTCCGCCCGGATTACCCGTGAGTTGCAAGTGTCCCCGGGGAAAAAGGCGTCCGCCAGTACCAGTTCGTCCCCGTGGCCCATTCGGAACAGGGCATCCAAAAGATCCGGGCCTATTACCGGGGAAATTCCGATTAACATATATTCCTCCTCCTCAAGATTACGGGGCTTTAAGAAAGCGCTGAAAACCCCGGCGGGATTTTTGTTATTCAATAGAGTTGTTTAGAAACTTCAGTTTCTAAACAACTTCCGCTAAAAAATGCGGTTTTGCAAGGCTTTAGCCTAAAAAACCGCAAGACTTGTGAGACAACCAACCGGGTTATCGAACAAGTCTAATGATCGCATCAGTTTGAAAGTTTGTCAAGAAAAAAATGTAAACGATTACATTTGTTATTGCCTATCCGGAGGAGCGAATTTATATTTAGATGCGGAATGTTTGGGGAATTGAAGAACAAGCTGGGAGGATTTATTTATCATTTTTGGACGTATTTGCTTGAGAATAGGTATCTCCTTAATGTCCTTGTTGTTTCTACTCCCATCATACTTTGTAGATCACCTCCTATGCAATCTTTAATTGTAACTATTCAGCCAGGAAAAACTAAAAAAGCGGCAAATTTTCATCAAATTTAATGAAAAAAGGCCGAAAATTGAAGTTTTTCTAGTGATTTTTAGTAGTGTATTTTTTGCGGAAATTTTGTACAACTGAAAATTTT
>JAITBO010000327.1 GCA_031283505.1 Treponema sp.
GGTTCCGGTGGACATAATCCGGGACAGCGCCCGCCGCAAGGCGGGCGCTGTTTCTGTACCTTTCCCAAAAAGAAGGCCGCCCTCCCCGCCGGGGAGGGTTTGTTTTTTGACGACCGGGGAACCGGGGGCGTTGCGGGGGCGGAGCGCCCCGCAGAGGGGGTAGCCGTAAGACTTGCTCCGGGCCAAAGGCCCTCCGCAAGTCTTATACGTATATTGGAGCAAGACTGGAGGCGTAGGGGGAGGCTTCCCCCTCCTGCCGGTCCGTCAATATTTCAGCGTTAGGCCCCTGGACTCCAGGGCGCAGGCGGTCTCGCCGGCCTTGGCTATCATCTGTTCTATCACCGGGGGAACGACCGTCAGCATCCGGGAGACGCCGCCTTTTCCGGCCCGGGCAAGGTAGGCGGCGGTTACGGATTCCCAGACCTCGAAAAACCGGGGGAGAAAGCCAAGCATAAGGGAAATCCCCAGGCTCAGGCGGGGCTGTTCCAGGCGGCGGAGAAGGCGCCGCATCCGGGGGGAGTTCGTTTTTTTCAGAAGGGCGGCGAAGGGGAAGCACAGGGCCCGCTCGATTTGGCTCAGAGACTCCATCAGTTCCGTCATGGTGGTAACCGAAAAGAGAAGGGCCCCGGCGGAAAAGGAGACCAGGATGGTCCCCCCGAAAAGCAGGGCTTCCCGGCATCCGGCGGCATTGAACATCGGGGGATCGTAGGTAACGGATCTGAGGAGGATGATAAGCAGGATCATGATGAACAGGGACTTGCCGCCCCGCAGCAGTTCCCAGGGGCGTATTCCCGCCGACAGAGCGCCGGCGGCGGCGACGGCTGCCCCGGCTGCCAGGGCGGGGAAACCCGCAAAGAAGGCGGCGGTGGAAATGCCCAGGAGGGTCAGGAGTTTCGCCCAGCCGGGGAGCCGGTGAAGGGCCGAATTGCCGGGCCGGTAGGAGTAGGGGGCGCGGCGTTCCATCCCTTTCCGGTCCTTTTTTACGCGAGCCATGTGCAGTCCCCTACCCTATGGTATCCGTGGAGGGGGTTCCTGACCCCGTACTCCGGCCTGAGCCGGTCCAGAACTTCTTCCGGCCTGCCGTCTTCCCGCAGAACCCCCCGGTGAAGGATCACCAGCCGGTCCGCAAAGGCCAGGACTTTTTCCAGTTCATGAGTCAGGATAATGAGGGTCTTGCCGGCGGCCTTGAGGTCCCGGACGATTTCCAGGACATGGACAACCCCCGGCCAGTCGAGGTTGGCGAAGGGTTCGTCCAGGATGAGAGTGTCGCAGCCCATGGCGATGACCCCGGCTACCGCCAGGCGGCGCTTTTCTCCTCCGGAAAGCCGCCGGGGGGGGAAGTCCCGCTTGTCCTCGATGCCCAGGGCTCTCAACGCCGCCTCCGCCCGTTCCGCTGCCTGTTCCCGGCTTAGGCCCAGGTTGCGGGGCCCAAAGGCCGCATCCTCCGCCACGGTCTCTCCCAGAATCTGGGCGTCGGCGTCCTGAAAAACCAGTCCCAGAGAAGTCCTTAGGGCGTCCCCGGCCTTTGCGAGGGGCTGTCCCCGGAACAAAACGTCCCCTTCGGAAGGGTCCATGAGTCCTGCGATGATCTTCATCAGAATGGTCTTTCCCGAACCGTTGGATCCGGCAATGAGGAGGCATTCTCCTTCCCGGATGTCCAGGTTGAGGCCCCGCAGGGCCCGGTTCACGCCGCTCCCGCCCCGGTCATTGGCTGCGGGGAAATTCTTGGACAGTCCCCGGATGGAGAAAAGGGGGATTCCGTTCATCAATGAATGGAGGCGGCGGCTGTTTCGGACGCGGCCTTAACCGCCGATCTGATCCGAGACAAGGGTCCGCAGCCTGGGGCTGATGATGACCGCCGCAGCGGTTTTTACAGCGTCCCCGATGACAAAAGGGAGGAAGCCTGCGGCAAGGGTCTGGACCCAGGTTCCGTCTATGGCATATTTGAGCCGTATAAGTCCCGGCGCATACACGATGAGGATGCCCGCGATGGCCCCCAGGATGACGCGCCACAAGGGGGACTTTGCCCCGGTCCGGGGGCGGCCCACGATGAGTCCCGCGATTATTGCCGCAAGGAGATAGCCGAACAGAAAGCCCCCGGTGGGACCCAGGAAGTGTACAAAACCCCCGGTGGCTCCGGCGAAAACCGGCGCTCCTATGGCCCCGGCGAGGAGGTAGAGGCCTACCGCAAGGCCGCCCAGGAAGGGACCCAGGATAAGCCCCGAAATGAGGGCGAAGAAATTTTGCAGGACTATGGGTACCGGAGAAAAGGGAAGAGGGATGGAGATGAAGGTCCCCGCCGCTATCAGGGCGGCAAAGAGGGCCGTCAGGGTTGTTCCGGCTATGGCTTTCCTTTTGCCGGCAACAGAGGCGCTGTTGTCCATAAAGACTCCTGTATATTTTATTTAATGAAGGTTCTTCCGGCACGGTGGTCTATTTTTTAAAACAGTGTTCGGGCCTCCATAACATTAACAAATTCGATATACGTTTTTTTTATAATTTTGTCAATACTTCGTCCAGGATATACATTGTGTCGAAAACATCGTTTACTTGTATATAATTGCCGCAAAAGGCTGCCCTATGCCGAACCGCCGGGTTCGAGGGCGCATTGAATAACTCTGTCCGCATTGACGGGCACGCGGGCAAAGGCTATGTTTAATTACAGAGAAAAACCTTGAAAAAAATCCCTTTTTGCCTAACCTTTCTTCTTTTTCCCTTGTTGTTATGGGCGGCGGACAATACGGCGGCGTTACCCCTTTCTTTTCCAGGAGCGGAACTCGTCCGTTTTCTCCGGGAAGAAGGATACGATGTTGAAGAATTGCCTCCGCCGGAATACGGGGGAAGCGGCGGCTCTCTGCTGGTGGTTCTCCCGGCCCCGGAAACCGGGGAAGGGGCGGAGGAGGCGGAAGCCTCCCCTTCTCCGGACATTTTCATCCTGGGTGTGCCCGTTTCGTATGCAGCGAAGGAGGCTTCCGGAAAGTTCCCTTTCGCCGTCGAGACGGCCCTTTCTTTCCTCAAAACGGCAAGGGAAAATCCCTTGGACAAGCGGGCCGCCGCCGCCTTTTTGGAGGGCGGGGAGGGAGACTTCCGGGGGCTTGACGACCTTGCAGCCTCCCTGGATTACCCGGAAAACGCCGTCCTCGTGTACCTGGACTTGGCTGCCCCTCCGAAGGAAATCGTGATACATCACGGGGTGCGGAACGGCATAGCGCCTCTGGCCATGGTACGGCCCCTTCCCGGGGTTTTGGAAAAACGGGGCATACCCTATACCTTTGGCGTACGTTCCCACGAGCTTTACAACCTGGGCCTTGCGGAAGGTCCGGCGGTCCTCGAATATGCCCATCGTCTGGAGACGCCGGCCCTTTTGCTTACCGCCGCCGGGACTGCTCCCGGAGCCGGGGGCGTTCTCCCGGAAACCCTGGCGGAAGCCTTAGTTGAATATGCCGCCGCCGTCCGGTGGAAAACCGGCGGCATGGATACCCATTATTCCCTCTTTGCCTACGGCGACCATATTTTTTTCCTGTCCGAAAGGCTGACCATCATCCTGATCCTGATCCTCCTCCTGGCGGGAACAGGGATAGCCCTCCGCATCCGGCATTTCCTGCCGCTCCGCCGTACAGGGGAGCTTCCCGGCGAAAACACCGCAGCCTCCCGGCAATCCGGGCCGGAGAAACCGCCCCATCCCGGCCCATGGTCAGACCCCTGCGGCCATATCGCGGTATTCCTAGCCATCCTGGGGATATTGGGAGGGACCTTCCTGAATTTAAGCTGTGCCCCGGCCTTCATCTGGGTACTGGCCTTTACCATCCTTGGGGCCGCCCTGGACTTTGCCCCGGCGGTGTTCATCTGCGCCCTCCTCTCCCCCTTCAAAGGCGCGGAAACGATATTCCAGACTCTGAAGGGCGGGGCCTTCACCGGCCTTCCGGAATCCGTAAGTCCGGGGATTTATCTGCTCCCCGTCTTGCTGGTCCTGCCCTTCCTGCTCCTGGTCATCCGGGGGATTATCCTGATTGTCGAAAAAAAACACAGCCGGGTTTCGCCCGAAGAACTTGAGAAGTCGGGGCTTTAGTTCATTAAGCCGGGAAGCCGGGGCTGTTCAAAGCCCCCAAAGGATTTCCAAATAGAGCGGCCCCTCAAAGAGGAGTATCTCCCCTATGGGTGCGGAAAAGGAAGACCTGTTGCCCCCGGAGAGTTCCCAACCCTCAGGCGGCGCAAGTGGACGGCCCTCCCCGTCCGCAAGGGCAAGCTCCGCCCCGGCGGGCAGGGAAAAGCTCATGGTAAGGAAATAACCTTGGGAAGCCGCAGAGACCAGTTCCCCAAGCTCCGGATCAATCCGCCCGCCGCCTGCCGCCAGCAAAAGGGAGAGGCGGTTCCGGCCATTTTCCCGGGACAGGGAAGCCCGTTGCCCGGAAGCATCCAGAAAACGGATAAGGGCGCCGGTATCCGCGAAGTCCAGGGTGACACGGTTCACAAGGTCCTTCCCTTCGACAGCGGACTTGAAAGATTTCAGAGCCATGCCGGGAATCCTGGCGGCGGTACGTTCAAAGTCGACCTTCCCCACCGGAACGGGAGGCCACTCTTCGTTGCCGTCCTGCCTGCCCAGGGATTCCAGTTCACGGGAAAGCCGGTATTCAAGTTTAATAATCCCGGAACCGTCGCGGCGCAGGGTGATTTCAGAGCTAATCCCCATGCAGGAGCCCAGAACGCCCAGCGAGAGGGCCGCCGCAAAAACAACCGGCAAAAAATATCGTGTCATGCTCATGCTAAAACTCTTCCGAATAAATCCGCATATCCTGAATACGGACAGGCGTCTCATCTTCAATCATTTTGAAGGCTTTGTTCAATACCGTTTCCCCAAACTCACGGGAATTGGAAACCAGGGCGCCGCCTATGTGGGCAAAGGTAAGGGAATCCTGCAAATCCACTTCGGCAACGCTCATATGGAAACGGCGCTGAAGCTTGTCCCGCAGGGAACGGATGATGCACCGTTTGTCCTTTAGGCTTTCCGCGCCGGGAATTTCAAATATCATCTGGATCATCGAAATTATCATAAGCGGCAATCCTTAACTCTCACCGGGCACGTCCGTCCCTCCGCTCTCCACGCCGCCTTCCGGCGCTTCCCCGGAAAGTTTTTCACCTTCCGCGCCGCTTCCTGCGCCGCTCCCCGCGCCGCTCCCTGCGCCTTCACCTTCCGCAGCCGGGGTCTCCGCTTTTTCCTTCGTGGTGTTGAGGTTGTGAATGAGCCGCCGGATTTCGTCTTTCCGGGCATCGGAAATTCCGGACTCTTCCGTCAGCTTTTCCAGAGCTTCCACATCGGAAAAACCGTCGGTCACCGCCAGGGTAAGCTCGTTTATGCCCTCCTCGCTCTCCGGGTCGGCTATCAGGAGCAGCCGCCCCAGAGTAAAGCGGATACCGGGCTTGCTGAGGGCCGGGGGCTTGCCGTCCTTGGAGGCGGCGGGACCCTGGGGCAGGGCGTCGAGCAATGTCCGGTATTCTTCCAGCGCTTTGGCGTAGAATTCCCCCTGTTCCAAAACCTGGGCGTATTCATACCGGACCTGGTTGTCCGAATTCCCCTGGAGCCACTTGCTGTAGGTATCCACCGCCTCGATCTTGTTCAAGGCTTTTTGGGACCGGGCGAGAAGGAGAAAGGCGTCTTTGTTGTCCTCCAGGGTGAACTGATATTTCAGGAGGACCTCCTCCGCCTTTTCGTACTTTTCCATGGCAAAAAGCACCAGGGCATGGTTGTAACCGTCGTCGGCGCTCTCCGGAACCATGGCCAAAACCCGTTCATAGAGGGCGTCCGCTTTTTCAAGCTCGCCGGTTTTTATCCGGGTATAGGCTGCGGCTTTCAGGGCCAGTATGTTTTCGCCGTCTTTTTCGAGAATACGGTCGAAAAACCCGGCGGCCTCCTCGTAACGCCCGGTCTCAAAGGCGATGCGGCCCAGATTGTATTCCGACGCGGCCTTGGTCTTATCCATGGACCGGGCCCGGTTCAGCCACTTTTCCGCCTCCTCGTACTTGCCCAGTTCAAAGTAGGCCATCCCTATGGAAAAATACTCCTCCGCGCTGATCCCCATACGGGAAACACAGGAAGAAAACCAGCATACAGCCGGGACGATCAGGAACACAAAAAAATGAAGGAACGGGCGGAGCTTCACTTTTGGGTCCCCAGAACCGTTTCCTCGATTTCCCGGATCTGAGCCCGGTAAAGCCGGGCGATATTGGAGCCGTAATCGGCGATAAGCTGAATGATATTCCGGGGAGCTTCCTCCACATCCCGGCCATTGATGCGGTCGCCGGCATCCCCCAGACCGGGCAGAATGTACGCCGACTGGTTCAGCACCGGGTCCATCCAGAGGGTATAAACCTTGCAGTTCTCCAGGGCCCGCACCACCCGGAGGGCCCCTTTCAGGGCGGAAATAACGTTGAAAAACTGAACCGACCGGGGCTTGATCCCCTGATCGATAAGGTACTTGACAACCGTAACGAGGCTTCCGCCGGTGGCGTTCATGGGGTCCGCAAAGATCAGGTCCCTGCCGTCAAGCTGCTCCAGGTCGAAGAAGGACCGGTCAAGGTCCAGGATATACTCCATGTCGTTTTCGGACCTCGAATCGTCGCGCCTGATCCTGAACAAGGCGAAAGGGGTCGCATAGCCGTGGGAAGAATATTCCTGTATTTCCTTAGACATGATCATGGAAGGCAGAAGCGCCCCGCGCAGCATGACGCACATCACGGTATTTTCGATTTGGGCGTCTATATTGGGGATCTTGTGAACCGCGTAATTCTGCACCGGAACGTTCACCGGGGTCTTCACGATAAGATAGTTCTTGTTGACCCCGAGGGTTCCGCCGAAAGCCAGCTTAAAAAGCATCTCATAGGCCCGCTGTATGTAATAGACGAACTCCTCCCGTTCGGTCCGTATATCCCTCAGCTTGGCGATAAGGCGGGACGCTTCGGCGTGGTTTTCGTCGGGGGTCAAAAAAGAATAGACGTTGATCCCCGGCTCCTTCTTGCATATCTCCTGCATCAGGTCCCCCATCTCGTTGTAGAGCCCGACCAGGGCGTCTTCTTCCCGCCTGCGCTCCTCCTCCGAGTTGGTGGTGGAAAGTATGCTGAAACAAGCCATCACTTCCCGGTACACCCTGTCCATTCGGGACAGATTCACCTTGTCCGCATCGCTCAGATAACCGTCCAGGGCTTCCGCCTTTAGAATCACGTTATTCATACCGAAAATACTACACCATCCCCGCCGGATGTTCCAGAGGACGGTGTATCACCCAGGGCAGGGGAACAGCGCAGGGATTACCGGGTAACCAAGGAAAGCAAAACCTGGAACCCTCCGATAAGAGCGCCCAGAATAGCGCCGAACACGTTAATCCATTTTAACTGGTTGGCCATTACATCCAGCACTATGCGTTCAACTTCCACCATTTCCAGTGAATCTATTCGTCCGGAAACCAGGGTTCTGATATTAATGCTTTTAAGAATCCCTTCAATGTATTTGTCCGCAATCTTTAAGATATTTTCACCGATACAGGTGTCAAGTTTTTCCTTTTTTTGACTATCAATTAGAAAAATATCCGAAAGGGCTGTGTCTCTGTACTCGTCAAGCATACGGCTCACTGCGCCGCCAGTGAGCCGTCTAAATCTCTCCCCACCCTTCTGTCCGTCAAGGTTCCGGACCCGGAGGATCACAGTCCGGGGATCCCCGGCGGTCAGCTTTTTAATCGCCTCTCCCAGAGGCATGGTGAGGAGAGACATAGCCAGGGAAAAAACAATTTGGCTTAGGGTTTCCAGAGACGCTTCCCGGGATACAAGGGCGCGGAGACTTTCTTCCGCGAAGCCGGCAATTCGCCGCCGTATCCCGGGATCGCAGAGGAGGGCCTCAAGCTGTCCTATCAGGTCGTCGATGATCTCGGGCATACGTTCACGGAGGGTCTTGTCGTATTGTCCTGCGGAAATAAAAAAACGTTGCAACACCGAAAATTTCTGGATGGCGTTGTCGAGAAAAATCCGGCCCTGTATTTCCAGCCCCCTGTGAATCTCGTCTTTCTTCAGGAACCGAAGGACTTGGCGTATCAGGTCCGGAAAGGCGTCGTCCATGACGGAAGCATACCGGGATGCCATCTGGGGCGTCTGGGATTCAAGTTTTTCCCGGATGAACAATCTAAATCTTTCCCGCAGGACGCCGATCCGCTCCTCTCCCAAAAGCTCACCTAGGGTTATATTCGAGTTTGCCACATAATCAGCCAGGGACAGCAGAAAGGATTCAACAAGGGAATCGAAAACCGGCGAACTCAGCAAGTCCCGAAAAAGGGGAAGAGAAAACAGGGTCTCTTCTGTCTTGCCGTCAAAGAAACTCCCCAAAGGGCGCTCCAACACCTTGGCGGTATACCGGGCTATGGAACCGTTTACAGCAGCCCTGACATCTTCCCTAAGGAGCCGCTCCCGGAGTATTTCCGGAGTAAGGAGCTTCCGCTCCACCATGGAACCTATGCTGTCCGCTAGTTTATGCCGCTCCCTGGGCAGAACGCCGGGGGTAAAAGGCAGCTTGACGCCGAAAAGTCTGACAGATTTGAGGGGACGGAAGAGCATTTTTATGGCTACCGCGTTGGTGACATACCCGATAAGCGCCCCTATCGCCGGGGGGGCAAACAGGAGAAACATCTCCTTCATGGACGCAGGGACTCCGCGGCGGTCCGGGCCTTGGCCTCGTTGTCATAAACCTGAATCACATCTTCCCGGAGCCAACCCCTGGAAGAATCCTCCACAAGCACCCAGGATTCTGTAACTCCGCCGTTGTTCACGGATCGGCGTTCCAGAACCTCCACAATGGAACTCTTTCTAAGATAGCCCAGAGAAAAACCCGACGGGCTTGGTTCGGACACCAAATGGGTATAGGATACGCTAATAACCCCATAACCGATCACGGAGCGGGAAAGAGGCGGCGTTGAAGGTGGAAGTATGTCGTTTTCCCCGTTCCCCGAAATCCGCTTGAAAGCCGGTTTACCGGGACAGGAAACAACCCAAAGACCAAATAAAAAAAGAAAAAGCACTTGACCATAGCAAAGAACACCACCTATTCTCATAATATGAAAACTATACCCTCTTTTATTTTTTTCGTCACTGCCTGCTGCGGCTTTTTTATGGCTCCCATCATGATTCAAAGCGCATATTCTCAGACTCATGAGGCCGGTTCCGAAAAAAATTCACCGTTTGGGTTTTCAGTTTATGCCTTGACAGGCATACTCTACGGGCAAGGCGAAGAAATCGTATACTGGAATTCAGAGGAGTCAGATTATAAAAGTCAATTACTGTGGGATATAAAGCCCCTGGCCTATGCCGGCGTCGGCCTGTCTTTTTCCGTGAATGAAAACCGGGACGCTCTGGGATTCTACACAAACGCTTCCTTTAGGGCCGGTATTCCCCTCAGAACCGGAAAGATGGAAGATAGGGATTGGCAGCTATCCTCCGATCATTCGATTCTGACTAACTATTCCGTCCACGAGAATTATACTACCAAAGCGTTTCTGGCGGATTTAGCCTTGGGTATTTCTCTTCCCCTGAAACATAAGGAGCGGATCCTCGCCTTTTTTAAATTAGAAGTCGCCCTGTCGTATATGTATTTCGACTGGATGGCCCGGAACGGCTATTATCAATATGATCCCAATAGTATCCAACCCTGGAATCCATCGTATCCTTCCTACCCTCTGTACGGGGATGTATGCGCATATTACCAGCACTGGCTTGCAGTCTCACCAGGCATTGCTGTAACAATCCCCATCCGTTCCCGGTGGGTGGTTGAGGTCTCCCTGAACACGGCTCCCGGACTGATTTGGAATTGGTCTCTTGATAAACATATCGATGCGCGGACGGAATATCAGGATTATCCAACCGGAGGCGTCCTGCTGGAAGGAAGGGGCGAAGTCTCCTATTCGTTTAATACGCATCTGGCCCTGGCGGGCCGCCTCTCCTTCCGGCATATTGGGGGCAGCAGAGGAGACGGCCTGCAAATCGGAGGCAGGTATCCCGGATGGTACTATAATACAGCGGGAGCCGGTTTCCGCGCCCTGGACGCAGGACTAACCTTGAAGGTGTTTTTCTAATTCCGGAAGTAGTCTTCGGTCTGAATCGGCAAAATCCAATCCGGCAATAGCTTCCGGGAAAACCCATGCCCATTCGGTATGCTCGGAAAGGATGAAATCGTGACTTTCCAGATACACCCTGTAGGCCCGGAGGCCCCTGGTTTTTCCATGATGCTCAAAAAAGGCGCTTGCCAAAAAGGGGCCTATCCTGACGGATACGTCAAACTCCTCCCGGAATTCCCGAACCAGGGCCTCGCCGTCCGATTCCCCTGTTTCCACCTTCCCTCCGGGGAATTCCCACTTGCCCCCCAGATCGCCTCCGGGGATACGCCGGGCCACAAAGATTTTGCCGTCTTCCACAACTATACCCGCGATGGAATACCCTGCGACATCCATATCAGAGAAAGAGCACCGAAGGAAACAAAAAGTGAAGCGCCGCAGAAGCAATGGCGATGAAGCCTATCCACCGTTTATTATGGTCCAGGAACCGGGCGAGCTTTTCCGATTTTTCGGTATTCAGAGCCGAACGGGAATTGTAATATTCAAAAATAAGGACGAATCCCCCCACAAGCCCCACTATTGCCGGAACAATATCCCCGATAACCGGTATATCCCCCCGGCTGGCGGATAGGATCTTCAACAGCCCTGTGACCATGGTCAACACCCCCAGGACAAGGCGGAAAGTACCGTTCCGGGAAGAGAATTTGATCCCCTTTTCCAGGGAATCTTCGTCTTCTTTTTGTTCAATACCCAGGATATATCCCGTAAGAGCGTTAAACAGTATAGACAAAAAATAAAATTGAATCATGATTGCTCAGTATACATAACTATGTAAAAAATTGAAAGCCAAAAACAAAAAAACAACCGCCTATTCCGGTTTTACCCGCAAGGTGGCCAGTTCTTCTTCGGCGCGGAAAACCAGAATAAGTTCCGGCCCGGTAAAGGGAACGGAGAACCTGAAGTCCTCCTCCGGTTCGAGGGTAAAGAATATCCGGCGGGTCTCTATGGGAATATCCTCTCCGGCCCCGCCGTTTTTCTGGTATATCGAGACCGCGACATCCACCGGACCGGCATAGGCCCTTTCGGAAACAGCTTTCTTGACGGCGGCAAGGTAAGTGATGGCCGCCCCGCCCTCTCCGGCCTGCGCCGGAAAGCTCATTGCCGAAACAGTTATCGTGTTCCCGGCGAACTTCGCCCCGCCGCTTTCCCTGAGGCCCCGGGAGAGGATTATCAATACAAAGGAGACGACGATGATGGTGATGAGCAGCATGGCCCCTGACCGGGTCCCCCCCGTAAGGGCCTTGTACAGGGTGGGCCGGGACGCGGGAGAAGTATCGTAAAGGTCCCGTACTGCCTGGGGCGCCCGGGCAAGACGTCGTTCCCTGGAATAGTAGAAAACAACGTCCCGCTCCGGCTTCGCGCCGCCCTCAGGCTTCGTGTTAAGAGCTTCCCGTTCCCCCGATATTTCCGTCTGTTCCCCCATGGTCCTTCCTCCGTTTTTTGGTAATCATACTTATATATCGGTACAAACTTGCCTCGGAACACTGCAATTTTTGCGCCACACTGTTCACCGACCCTTTAAGGAGAAATATCCCCCTGTCCATGAGCCGCTCGATGATCGCCAGCCGCTCCTCCTGAGAGAGTCGTTCTGAAGATCCTTCCGCCCTTAATTCTTTAAAAACCGATTTAATGATCTCTTCCATGTCGTCATAGAAATTTTCCGTCTGGCTCCCGGCGGGAGAAGGCTGGGAAATCGCCGGGGTCAGTCCGCCCAAGCGCAGAATATCTTCACTAATCCGTGTGTATTGACCGACATCCACGTTCACACTGAGCATACCCAAAAGTTTCTCTTCGTTTTTAATGAAGAAGGTCGAAGAATGAAGGGTACGGTTATCCCTGGTCCTGCCTTCGTAATTGCATATATAGTCCTTTGTTTTCCAGACCCCCTGGGCTATCAATCTAAGGGCCAAATCGGTTAGAGGAGCCCCAACAGAACGTCCGCTGATATGGCCGTTGGCAATGGCCACGATGCACATCTTTCCGGGCCGTAAATCCTGCAACACAATCTCGCAGGTCTTTCCGCAGGCCTTACCTAAAAAATCCACCATCCGGGCGGCAATATCCATAATATCCATAATAATTTATTATAATATAAGAAATTATTATTGTAAATCGGAAATTATTGATGATAAATTATTATAAGGTCGTAGTTAGATAATAATTTATCATCGCATTATTGAATAATCGCAGGGTAATAAAAAATTATTATTGCCCTCCCCTCTTGCTTTAGCCGGCACGAAATGCCTCATTTTAAAAAGCAACCGAAGGGCTGGATGCCTCATTAAGAAAAAAGTAACTTTAGGCCGCTGGTTCCCTTCCAGAGGAAGAGGACAGAGCGGCGACGGCCTCCCGCAACGCGAGGATGGCCTTGTTGACATGGTGTTGTAACTGAACCGGATTGTAAAGGGCGCAGAGCCCTGTCAGTTCCGCTTTTACCCCG
>JAITBO010000344.1 GCA_031283505.1 Treponema sp.
ACTGGGAGAAAGACAGTATGCAGGCCGGAGCGGCGGTGTGGTACCAAAACAAAGTCGGCGCCGGTACGTTTAAGTCCGCGCTGGCCGCGAGAGCGCCTCTTACCTGGCAGGGCAGTAAATCGTCATTTGAATTGTTTATCCCCATTGTAGTGGAGATTGGTTTCTAAATACGGTGAAAACGAAACGAAACAGCATTGCTATCTTTGTTGTAGTACTGGGAGCGATTATGCTTGTCATCGGGTGTCCTTCCGAACCGGAGAAGGCGGAGGCTGTTTCTTTTGGAACCGCCGTAAACGCAACGGACAATAAAAAGCGCCTGCTGAATTATCTGGCCGATGAATACGGCAGGCGCATCATATCGGGCCAGATGGATACTTCCTGGACGACCAATACCGGAAATTCAGGAATGGATATGATCGCCCGTGTGTATGCCGACACGGGCAAGTATCCGGCTATCAAGGGGTTTGACTTTATCCAGCTTCCCTGGGACAATGGCGCGGAGCAGACGACCGAGGCCATAGCCTGGTGGGAGGGTAAAAATAACGGGAATGTTCTTGTTCAGGGCAAACACGGTATTGTGGCTTTCTGCTGGCATTGGAAGATCGGGCCCTGGATGGAATTTTACACAGAGAGAACCAGTTTTCGTATCCCTTACAGGAACGGCGCTTTGGATACCTCATCGGAGGAGTTTACCCTGATTAAGAACGACCTGGACAAGGTTGCCGTCCAACTGCAAAAGCTGGAAGACCGGGACATCCCTGTCTTGTGGCGGCCCCTGCACGAGGCCTCGGGCGGCTGGTTCTGGTGGGGAGCAAGCGGACCAGAGGCGTACAAGGCTCTGTGGCGGTACATCTACGATTATCTTGCCAATACTAAAGGGCTTGACAACCTGATTTGGGTATGGAACGGCCAGGACGCCGCCTGGTTTCCCGGCGGGGATACGGTAGATATTGCGGGCTATGACGTGTACCCCGGCCCGAAAAACTATGGTTCCCAATCGGACAAATTCGGGGAAACCCTCTTGATGGTCCCCGGTAAAGACCGTATTGTGGCGTTGACGGAAAACGGGGCGATCCCCGACCCTGACAGGTGTCTTGAGGATAACGCAATGTGGTCCTGGTTTATGACCTGGAACGACAATTCCGGTTCTACACAGGGTCAGACCAATGAAAATAATTTCTGGACCGGAGAATACCACAATACCGGGGCCCATAAAAACAAGGTCTACCATCATGACCTGGTGATTACCCTGGACGAGCTTCCGGATATATCCGGCTATCGCAAAAACTGAATAGGGTTGAGAACGAAAGTTGAATATTTAGGAGGAAAACATGAAAAAGATTTTTTCAGGTGCTATGGCGGCGTTTTTTGCCGGAACAGTTTTTGTTTTGCTGGTTTCCTGCGCGTCCACCGGAGGGGCCGGCGGAGAAGATGCCGGTGTTGCCGGGGCCTGGGCCTGGGGCAGCTTTACTGATGCCGCGAACGGCGGCACTTCCAAAATCAAAATGATCGAGGCTGTTGAGCAGATTGACGGCGAACCTCTGATGATATACAGTATCGACGGTGAAATTACCAGCCAGTATCAGTACGGTTACGTGGGCTGGTACGCATTTCCCGATGATCCGACGCTGGAACTCCTTAAAACCGCCAAGGCTTTTACCTTTAAAGTAGAAGGAGACGGCAATGCCTATGACGTTATGTTCTGTACCGCCGACATATCAGACGCGGCGTATTACCGCACCACGTTTACTCCCCGGAAAGATCAGGTAACGACCATTACCGTCAAGGTTGGCCAGTTGGCTCAACCTGCGGATTGGGGGGTTAAAAAACCTTTTAATCAGGATATGGCGACCCAAATTCAGTTCCAGACCACCAACAACGGCAAGCCGGGGATTTTCAAGGTTAAGATTTACGATCTCAGGATCATCCAGTAAAGGATAAATCACAAAGTAAGGATCAAAGTAAAGATCAAAAAATGAAGCGTTTTTTTACGACCGGATTTGCCCTGTTGTCCCTGAGCCTGTTTTTTAGCGGCTGCGGGACTACCGGAATTATGGAGGTTAACAGAGTGCCTGACACTGAAAATGAATTTATTCCTGAGGGGATGACCGATCTTGACGCCCTGAGTTATTTTCGGGAGGAAGGATTGAACATAGGCTGGAATTTGGGGAACGCCCTGGATGCTCACCGGGGCGGCGTATCCGGCGAGACCGTCTGGGGGAATCCCCGTATTACGCGGAAAATTTTTGACGGCGTAAAAAAGGCGGGATACCAGGTTGTGCGTATTCCCGTTACATGGATGGGCCACATCGGGGAAGCGCCGGATTATTATATCGATCCTGAGTTTTTAAAACGTGTAGCCGAGGTAACAGGGTACGCTCACGAGGCGGACCTCAAGGTAATCATCAACCTTCACCACGACGGGGCGACCGAAAGCGGCGGTAAAGACGTGGGCTGGCTTTCGATCAACACCGCCCGGCAGAGCGAAGAAGGTATGCGGGAGGTAACGGCAAAGTTTGAGCGGGTTTGGATACAGATTGCCAAATACTTTAAGAACTACGGCGATTATCTCATTTTTGAATCCACGAACGAGATCCACGACGGCAACTGGGGCTGGGGTAAAGAGCAGGATCAAAAGCCGCAGTACGAGATTGTAAATCAATGGAATCAGGTTTTTGTAAACGCCGTGCGCGGTACGGGGGGCAATAACGCCGGGCGTTTTTTGGTCATCCCCGGTTACTGTACCGTCCCCAAGCATACTACGGCGAATTATTATAAGCTCCCTCAGGACAACGCCGGGGGAGTGAATAAATTCATCGTTACTGTGCATTATTACGACCCTTACGAATTTTGTATCGCCGCTACTCGTCATGTATGGGGTTCCGCTGCGGATAAACGCAAGGCGGACCAGGACTTTCAGGCCATTGCCGGCAGATTTATCACCGGCGGACAAGTACCGGTCATTATCGGCGAAAGCGGCGCGGTACGGCAGGAAGGCTACGAGGCAGTACGGCTTGAATACTTCGATTATGTGTACCGTAAAGCTCATGAACTTGGACTTGTTCCTATATATTGGGATAACGGGGCGTTCGGTTCGGGGGGAGAAAATTTCGGGCTTTTTAACCGAAGTACCGGTGAACCTTACTCGGAAGAAACCGATACGGTCATCAAGACAATGATACACGCGGTAGAGTGAATTTTTTTGGAAGAATTGAGCCTGTTTCAAAACTAATTGACAGTGCGGAAGTGTGCACGGGTTTGAACCAGGATCATAAAAAAAACGGTCAAAAACCCGTTTTTTTCGGTAAATCCAAGGAAGCTGTTCCAAAGGCTGAAGTTTTGGAACAGCCTCAATTACTTGAGGAGAAAGTATGCTGAAACAACTATGCGCCGCTCTGATTTGCGGTTCCATCATATTGAGCGGCTGCGCTACGGAAGCTGTTTTGCGGACTCCGGCGCCGGTTGATAATCCCCGTCTTCAACATACAATGGCGAAACTCCGCCGGGGCGAAACAGTTTCTGTGGCGGCCTTTGGTGGTTCTATTACTACCGGGCATCAGGCTAAACCTCCCTCTTCGGCAGGGTGGGCGGGTCTCGTCGCCCGGTGGTGGCGGGAAAAGGCTGCGGAGACCAACGGCAAGATCGAGTATCATAACGCCGGGGCCAGCGGCACTGATTCCGCTTTTGCGGCGGTCCGCATCAAAGATCAGGTTCTCGTCTACGAACCGGATGTGGTGTTTGTGGAATTCGCCATTAACGATCAGTGGCTTAACTCACGGGTGCGCCGGCGTTCATACGAGGGGGTTCTGCGGCAATTGCTTGCTGATTCCGGACGTTCCGTCATCCTTCTTGCCCTGAACGAAAAAGCCAACCCGAACAAGAGTACTCGTGCTGAAGAGGAGCGGATCGGCGCGCATTACGGACTGCCCACTCTCGTATGGGCGGATTGGGTTAAGCTCTCCGCATGGGATCTGTACTTTACCGGCAGCGAAGCTATTCATCCGAACAACGAGGGGCACGCCAACATTGCCGCCGGTATTACGGCTTATCTTGACGCCGTGTGGGATTCCCTGCCCCCGGACGACGCCATTCCTTCTGTTGATACCGGACTGCCGGAAGCCCTTGTGTCCGGGGAATTCCGAAACATAACCCTCATAGACGGAGACGATACGGAAGCGCTTGTTGTTCCCCTTGAGTCTACGGGCTGGCGGACCCAGAAAGCGATACTTCCTGATGAATGGATAAACAGTGGCAAAGGGCTGTTGACGGGCTGGATAACGGATAAACCGGACGCGGATCTCCGTATCCGGGTCCGGGGAAAATCTGTTGGGGTACTTTTTACCGAAAGTGATCAGTACCGGAACGCCCTGGCCTGGATTGAAGACAGCGACGGTACGGAAAAGCCTAAAGTAACAGTCAACGCCTATGTAAGCTACCGGAGCGGCTACTACGGGTATGCCTACGCCGAAGTTGCCGACAACCTTGATCCGGCAAAAGAGTACATCCTGCATCTTACGGTTAATACCGGCGGCAGGCAAAATGCTCCGACCAATGTGATCGGTGTTGTTTGTACAAACCCTTAGGGCACCTGTAGAACGGTTTTTTATGGACAAATATGGCGGGAAAGAGAAGACGGATAAATAAAGAAGGAGTGATGAAGTTGAGGAACGTCCGCAAGGGGCATTTTATTACCACAGTGATCGTCATCACGGCGCTGGTTCTCTTTTTTGTGACCCGGAGAGGGGAGGAAAACTTTACCCCAAAATACGAAGGCACCGATTTGAGCGGGGGAGAGACAGGCCGGGCGAATACCTATGTCCGGTATCTGGAGCGCTGTGCGGATGTCCTTCCCGGCCTTACGGCTATACCGGTTGACATTTTTTCCTATTCCGCAGCGGAAGGCGTAACTGAGCTTGCCGATTTTGAAGGCGGGCGGAAGGTTCTCCTGACGGAGGAAAAGAGCTTTGTAGAATACTCTGTCCATCTTGACCGGGCCGGCCTTTATAACCTTTACATTGAATATTTTCCTGTCGAATCCCGCGGGATTGCCATAGAGCGGAACCTCAAGATTAACGGGGAGACGCCGTTTCTGGGCGCGGAACAGTTTGTTTTTCAGCGTGTCTGGGGTGATGCGGCGGGAGGCGTCCGGGCCGACAATCAAGGCAATGAGATACGTCCCACCCAGGTTGAAAAGCCCCGCTGGGAGGCCGCATGGTTCAAAGATCCTCTGGGCTATACTGCCGAACCGTATATGTTTTATTTTGAAGCGGGGGACAACAGTATACGACTTGAGGGCGTTAATGAACCCATGGCGATCCGCGCTTTTACCCTTACCGCTGTTGTCCGTGCCAAAACATATACGGAATATGCGGCGAGTTTTGATACAGATAAATTTAAAAACAGGGATGCTGCCTTTATGATGAAAATTCAGGGGGAAGACGCGGCCTACCGTTCCGATCCTTCTCTCTATGCGGTTTACGACCGTTCTTCCGGCGCAACAGAACCGGCCAGCGTAGCAAAGATCAAACTTAACATGATTGGAGGTCAGAGCTGGCGCGTGGCCGGGCAGTGGATAGAATGGGAATTCACCGTCCCGGAAGACGGCATATACCGGATTTCCGTCAAGGCCCGGCAGAATTACAACCGCGGTTTTGTATCGAACCGTTCCGTTTTGATTGACGGACAGATTCCCTGCGAAGAAGTTTCGGCGGCGCCTTTTAGATACAACAACAAATGGAAGCTGGTTACCTTTCAGGATGAAGGGGGAAAGGATATCTGCTTCCCCCTGACTAAAGGCGGACATTCCCTGCGGCTCCAGGCTGCCCTGGGAGAGCTGGGCGGCATATTGAATACCATGGAAGAAAGTGTGTACCGCCTGAACGACAGTTACCGTAAAATTTTGGTGTTGACCGGGCCGGACCCTGATATATACCGGGATTACCGGGTGGATGTGGTGTACCCGGAAATTATCACCGCAATGGCGCTGGAAAGCAAAATCCTCTACAAACTGGTTGACGATTTGACTTTCTATGCCGGGGAACGCAGCGCTCAGGCAGCTACGGCGTTGACCCTTGCGCGGCAGCTTGAACTTTTTGTGCGGCGGCCCGACAAGATTCCCCGGACCCTGGTGAACTTCAAGAACAACATCAGCGCTTTGGGCGACAGCTTAATAGCCCTTGCCCAATCGCAGCTTGATGTGGATTATATTTTGATCAGCGCGGCGGGAGCGGAACTGCCGTTTATAAAAGAAGATTTCTTCCTTCGCGTATCCCACGAAATTCGTTCCTTTATTGCGTCCTTCTTTGTGGATTACAATAACCTGGGGGATGTGTACAAGGGCAGGGACGCGATTGAAGTGTGGATGCTCGCCGGACGTGATCAGAGTACGATCCTCAAGGCAATGATCGATGACACGTTTACGCCCCAAACGGGAATCAGGGTAAACGTAAAACTGGTAACTGCCGATGCGGTTATGCCGTCGGTAGTGGCCGGCGTTGGACCGGATGCGGCGATTACCGTCCAGCAAGCCGATCCGGTGAATTACGCCGTCCGCAAGGCCGCAATGGATCTCTCGAAATTCGACGGCTTTGACGAGCTTGCGAAACAGTTTTCCGGCAGTGTTTTTGTGCCCTTTCGTTACGCCGGCGGCGTGTATGCGCTGCCGGAAACCCAGTATTTTCACGTCATGTTTTACCGTAAAGACATCTTTGAGGAACTGGGGATCGAAATCCCTGAAACCTGGGACGATCTGATAAACATTCTGCCGGTCATTCAAAAAAACAACATGAATGTTGGTATTCCCTCAGTCGCAACAACAGTGCAAACCTCCATTGACTTTTCAAACTTCCTGGCTCATCTCTACCAGCGGCATGGAACGCTCTACAATGAAGAAGGTTCCCGTACTCTGCTTGACGGCGAAACCGCCATCGAAGCTTTTGACGCCTATTCGAAATTTTTCACCCATTATAAAACGCCCATGGTCTTCGATTTTGTAAACCGTTTCCGTACCGGCGAGATGCCCCTGGGCTTTGCGGATTACACGAACTTTAATACCATGGAAGTTTTCGCTCCGGAAATACGCGGCCTTTGGGGTTTTGCCCATATGCCCGGCATCAGGCAGCCGGACGGAACCATAGACCGTTCCGTACCCACCGGAACCCTCGCGTCAATGATCTTTTCCAACGCGGATAATCCCGGACAGGCATGGGAATTTTTGAAGTGGTGGGCCAGCGCGGATACGCAGCTTCGTTTTGGGCGGGAGCTTGAGAGCGTCATGGGCGCTGCGGCCCGGTATCCTACGGCGAATTTTGATGCCTTTATACGGCTTTCCTGGGGCGCGGAGGAGATGGCGGTGCTGCGGGAACAGCGTTCCTGGACTGTGGGTACGCCGGAAGTTCCTGGCGGCTATTATGTTACCCGGCATATCACCAATGCGCTACGCCGTGTTCTGAACGAAGGCCAGGATACCAGGGAAACCCTGCTTGATTATAGTTTGACTATTAATGACGAATTAATAAAAAAGCGGAAGGAATTTGGTCTGGAATAGGGAGCAGAAGGATGAGTCTTACACGTTACGCCGTAAAGAAAAAGCGTTCATTTCTTCACCTCATAAAAGAGATAGTACGGTACAGGACGTGTTATCTTTTCCTTGCGCCCTTTGCGGTGGTGTTCGGCCTTTTTTATGTAGCGCCTCTGGCGGTTTCAATCTTCTACAGTTTTACCTATTACAATATCCTTGAGCCCCCAAGATTCATCGGCCTCCGCAACTACATTAACCTGCTCCTGGGAGATGACGTTTTTTTGACCGCCATGAAAAACACCTTCATCATGGTGGCGATAACCGGCCCGATAGGCTATATCGCATCCTTTCTTTTCGCGTGGTTTATCCATGAACTGCCGCGCCATATCAGGGCCTTCGTAACGCTGGTATTTTACGCTCCCTCCATTTCCGGCGCGGTCTACATGATATGGGCGATTATTTTTTCCGGCGACGCCTATGGTTACATAAATGGCCTTTTAATGCACCTGGGAATATTGGACCAGCCGGTTTTGTGGCTCACGGATCCCAAATATATGATGCCGGTGATCCTGGTAGTTATACTGTGGATGAGTTTAGGCGCGGGTTTTTTGGCGTTTATTGCCGGCCTTTCGACAATTGACGAGACCCTCTATGAAGCGGGACTGATAGACGGCATAAAGAACCGCTGGCAGGAACTCTGGTACATCACTCTGCCGAATATGAAAGGGATGCTCATGTTCGGCGCGGTCATGGCGATTACCCAGTCCTTCGGCGTGGCGGACGTAACAATCGCCCTGGCAGGTTTCCCCAGTACGGATTATGCGGTACATACAGTGGTAAACCACCTGGTAGATTACGGCTCCGTCCGTTTTGAAATGGGCTACGCTTCCGCCATTGCGACCCTGCTGTTTTTGACCATGATCGTGTGCAACGCACTCATCCAAAAGATGCTGCGCCGTGTAGGAACCTGAGGGAGTATTGTTATGGGTATAACGAAGAAGACGGTAAAGCGGAAAAGAGGCAGAAGGGGGCTGAACCGCTCCTACGGCGGCGACGCCGTTATCATTGTAATACTCACGATTTTCGGGTTGTTTTTTGCCTATCCTCTGGTCTATGCGGTAAACAACGCTTTTAAGCCTTTGAACGAGATATTCCTGTTCCCTCCCAAACTCTTTGTCCGGCAGCCTACGCTGGATAACTTTCAGGACCTCTTCATCATCATGAGCAAGTCCTGGGTTACCTTTTCCCGCTACATCTTTAATACCGTATTTATCACTGCGGCGGGAACGGCGGGGCTTATCATTGTGGCGTCTATGGGCGCTTACGTCATCTCGAAGTATCGTTTTCCGGGAGGGCGGTTGTTTTTCAGCCTGGTCATAATTACCCTTATGTTTTCCGGCCATGTTACGGCAATCCCGAACTACCTTGTGATGACCAGGCTTGGCTGGGTTGACACCTATCTTTCCGTCATTGTTCCGGCCTTCGCCATGCCCATGGGTTTCTTTTTGCTGAAACAGTTTATTGACACTATACCTAACACCCTGCTTGAAGCGGCGAAGGTTGACGGCGCCAAAGAGTGGCGTATATTTTTGCAGTTGATTCTTCCCATGATCAAGCCCGCGTGGCTCACAGTGATGATATTTTCCGTGCAGAATTTATGGAACGCCAGGGCTTCCAACTTCATCTACTCGGAACAGCTCAAGACTCTGCCCTACGCGCTGTCCCAGATCATATCCGGAGGCGTTGCCAGGGCAGGGGTGGGCGCGGCAGTTACGCTCTTCGTCATGATCGTTCCGCTGCTCATGTTTGTTTTTGCCCAGAGCAATGTTCTGCAAACCATGGCGAATTCGGGGATAAAAGAATGACGCGGAGGTCTTTAACCAAACAGGATCAATGGACAGCCCGTGTAAATACGCCGTTTCATAATGTCCCTCCCTTTGCAGGTTTACTGTGCTTCGTCCTTATGTTATTGCTGTTTTGTGGCTCCATCTTTGCGGGACCGGCGAACTACACCTACAATTACGATTTCTGGAACGAGCAGGTTGCCTCGCCTGACGCCTATCGGGTGGGCGCTTATCTCCTCGGTTCGGCCCTGGGTACGGACAATTTTCGTGATCCCCAGGGGCTTTTTATCAGGGACAACAGGATATATGTTTGTGATTCGGGCAACAACCGGATAGTCCTGATCGGTGTAAATGGAAGCGGAGAATATGAACTCAGGGCGGTGATTTCTTCTGTACTGATAGACGGAGAAGAAAGCCCCTTTGATTATCCAATGGATCTTTTTGAAACATGGGAAGGTGAGATTTATATAACCGATACAAACAACCAGAGAATTCTCAGGCTTGATCGGGATTGGAACTATCTTTCTTCTATATCAAAGCCTGATGATCAGAGCATAGACATGGCTTCGGAATTTCTGCCTGCCAAAATAATTGTTGATTTCGCCGGGCGGATCTTTGTACAGGCCCGTAATGTCAACAAAGGACTCATGGAATTTGACAGACAGGGAACCTTTACCGGTTACATGGGCGCTAACCGGGTGCAGGTCAATATCATCGATTATGTATGGAAGTTTGTTTCTACCCAGGCTCAGAGAGCCCGGATGGATTTGTTTATTCCCACAGAATACAACAACCTCTGCATTGACCGGGACGGCTTTATTTATGTTACGAACAGCAGCGGCCAGGCCGACCCGATCCGGCGGCTCAACGCAATGGGACAGGATATCCTGATACGGAATGGCTATGAGGACCCTGAGGGCGATCTTGCCTATGGCAATGCCGGCGGTATAGCGGGGCGTTCCAAGTTCATAGACGCCGCCGCCCTGGAAAATGATTCATACGCCTGCTTTGACCGGGTGAGGGGGCGGATATTCATGTATGACTTTCAGGGTAACCTCCTCTATGCCTTTGGCGGGATAGGCAACCGGCAGGGTTGCTTTTTACAGCCCGTTGCCATTGAAAAGATGGGATATTCTCTGTTTGCTCTGGATTCAAGGACCTGCGCCCTCACCCGCTTCGATTTGACAGGTTACGGAACGGCGATAAACGCCGCCCTTGACGAATACCAGGCGGGACGTTACGAGTCTTCCGCGGAAAAATGGGAACAGGTGTTGAAAATGAACGGTAACTACGACTTGGCCTATATCGGTATTGGCCGGGCGGCGCTCCGGCAGGGGGACTACCGGAAAGCGATGAAGTATTACCGGCTTAAGCGCTACAGTGAAGGTTACGGCAAAGCTTTCCAGTTATATCGCAAACAATGGATGGAGGAAAACCTTTGGAAAATACTCCTCATCCTGGGGATATTGGTTATCGGGCCGCCCCTGGTTAAAGGTGTTTTAAAGATCAGAAAGGAGGTCATGGAAGCATGAAAAATCCCTGCCGGAACCTGCCGCGCCGTTCTGAATCCGCCGGAAGGGCGGTTTCCGTTTTCGAGGGGATAGGCGGACTTCCTGGATTTATTGCGGATAAACCCAGGTGGGTTCGTTTGGGGAAAACCCTCAAATACGCCCTGTATGTGAGTACACATCCCTTTGACGGTTTTTGGGATTTGACCCATGAGAAGCGCGGTTCCCTGGCTGCGGCCAATGTTATTGCCGGGGCAGCAGTGCTGGTAGAAATACTGCGCCTTACCTTGACTAATTTTCAGTTTATCACCGTCAACATGGAATATTTCAACGCCTTGACCGCAGCCCTCCGCGTCATTCTGCCTCTGCTGCTATGGACTGTCTCCAACTGGAGCCTTACGACTCTTATGGACGGCAAGGGACGGCTGGGCGATATTTATATGGCGACTTCTTACGCCCTTACCCCCTATGTGATCATCAACGCGGTTATGATAGTGGTGAGCTGGCTTATTACCTATGAAGAAGGCGCTGTTTACTATGTCATGGTGAGTTTTTCTGCCCTTTGGTCCGGTCTGCTTGTCCTGGCGGGCATGATGATGATCCATGATTACAGTGCGTCAAAAACTATCCTTTCAAGCCTACTTGCCATAGCCGGTATGGGCATAATGGTATTTATCTTTGTGGTTTTTTTCAGCCTTATCAGCGACTCTGCCGCGTATTTTGTATCTCTATACAAAGAGATACTTTTCAGGCTTATCTAGGAGGAACGGTGAAAAAAACATTTTTGCTGTTGCTGATTTTTTTCATGCTTCTTGCTGCGGTTTCCTGCGTGAAGCAGGACCGGAAAACTCCGGATATTGTTATATATGAGAATGACGGTCCCGGAGAAGATGTGGTTCTCGAAAATGGAATGCTGGAATTTCGTTTCCTGCCCGAAACGGCGGAGATTATTCTCACCGAAAAAGTATCGGGCCGGGTTTGGCGTTCCACCCCACGGGGCGCCGCCGATGATCCCGGCGCGGACGCCATAACAAAACAGCTTATGCGATCCCAATTCTCCCTCCAGTACGCCGATGAAGCGGGGGTGGAGACGACTCTTTACAGTGGCAGACACAGTGTTGAACGGGGCGCTTACAACTATGCGGTCGTTGACGGCGGCCTTGAGGTGAATTACGCTGTGGGCAACCTCTCACGGGACTACCAGTTTCCCGCCACTGTGCCTGAGGAACGGATGTTGGTCTTCCTGGAAAAGATGGAGCGGAGCGACCGGCGAAAAGTCGAGGCAAGTTACCGTCTCTACGACATCAATAACCTGCGTTCCGGGGACGACAAAAACGCCCTCCTTGCCCTCTACCCGGATCTTGCGGGAGAGAAGGTTTATGTTCTTCGGGACAATACCCAGGAATATATGAAGGCGCAGATAGAAAATTTTTTTGCCGCCGCAGGCTATACCTATGATGATTACCTGACGGATGCGGCGCGTTACAATCCTGCGGGCGCTGTTGAAAAGCCGGTGTTTAACATAACCTTCCGCTACGAGCTTGACGGCAATTCTCTTGTTGTCAGCGTACCTTTTGACAAAGCGGCGTACCGGGCCAGTTATCCCATAACGCAGTTGACGCTTCTGCCTTTTATGGGCGCCGGCGGACTTGAGGACTCTGGCTACCTCCTTGTCCCCGACGGCAGCGGGGCGCTCCTGTACTTTAACAACGGTAGGCAGAATCAAATTCCTTATAGCGGCAATGTGTACGGCTGGGACGAGGGAATGCCCCGGGAAGCGGTGATCAACGACAGCAAAGCGCCGTACCCTCTATTCGGCGTACAGAAAAACGGCGCGGCCCTTCTTTGCGTCATAGAGGAAGGCGCGTCTTACGCGATGATACGGGCGGACGTTTCCGGCAGAAACTGTTCCTACAACCGGGTATACGCCCAGTTCGCCATGATTCACGGCGCAAAGATGGACATTTCCGGAAGATCCGACAGGGAGGTGTATCTCTACGAAACCCGGCTTTCTCCTGGGGAGCGTATTGTGGAACGTTTCATTTTCTGTGGAGAGGACGGTTATACCGGCATGGCCAGGGAATACCGCGCCTATCTACAGAAAAAATATCCCGGTCTTCAGAAGCGGACGGACGGGGATATACCCATCGCCGTAGAGATAGTCGGCGCGGTGAACAAGACCCAGCACAGGGCCGGCCTGCCCCTTGAACTGCCCCTAAAGCTTACGTCTTACCGGGAAGCGCAAGGCATGATCGGCGATTTCGTGTCCTTTGGGTGGAAAAATGTACAGGTAAAGCTGATAGGGTGGTTTAACGGCAGCGTCGATCATTCCGTACCTTCGCATATTAAATTGATTGGGAAACTTGGCGGCAAAGGGGATTTCAAGGACCTTGCGGAAACCTCGGCGCAAAGCGGCTATGATTTTTACGCCGAAGCTGATTTTCTCTACATGAGGGACAACGATCTTTTTGACGGTTTCGGGCTTTACCATGACGCGGCGCGGTATGTGAGCCGTGAGCGGATAGAGTTATACCCCTACAGTTTTGTCTGGTTTGGTGAACGCGATCAGTGGGGTAAACTCAGCTATCTGGCTCGTCCCGCCTATATGATGGAACTTATCGGCGGCTTTGCTGTCCGGGCCGGCAAACTGGGCGTAAGGAACATTGCGTTTAGGACCATAGGAGCGAAGCTTGCCGGGGATTACAACGAAAAGCGCCCTGTAAGCCGGGAGGCGTCAATGAATATGCAGCGGGCAAAGCTTGCGGAATTGAAGCAGTCGGGGACAGCAGTTCTGGTGAACACCGGCTACGCTTACGCCGCGCCCTGCGCCGATTTTATTACCGATATGGCCCTGGGCAGTCAGAGTTTCGGCATTACCGATGTTTCCGTACCATTTTACCAGATTGCGCTCCACGGCCTTGTGCCCTATGCGGGACGCGCCATTAACCTTGCCGAAGATTACACCAAGAACCTGCTCGAAACTATTGAAGGCGGGGCGGGACTGTATTTCAGTTTTATGACTGAGGAAACCGCCCTGCTTCAAGAGACCAAGTTCCGGCAGTTTTACGCCAACGAGTACGATAAATGGGTACATGACGCCGATACGCTGTATCAGAAATTTACCCGGGACTTTGGCGGCTTGTTCGGTCAATACATTGAAAACCACACAATACTTGCGCCGGGTATAACGGTAACCGAATACGAGGATGGGACCAAAGTCGTTGTGAATGTCGGCGATACTTTTTGGGACTACGATGGTATCCGCATCGAGGCGGATGATTATGCGGTGATCCGGTGAGGGAGAAGGGGGAGAGAATGTACATAATGAAAAAAAAGGGCAGGCTTGCCCTGACGCTGGAAGGTAAAAACGCTGCCGCCGGATACCTTTTCATACTTCCCTTTCTGGCAGGTTTTCTGGCATTCATGCTTTTTCCAATCATGGAATCCCTGCGCATGGTATTCAGTGAAGTAACCATAGACACGGTAAAGCATGGATTTTCAATGAATTTTACCGGTTTTTCCAATCTGAACAGGGTATTTTTTGTTGATCCGGAATTTAACCGCCTTCTTACGGAAGAAGTGGGACGTATGCTGTTGATTGTGCCGGCGATCATCATTTTCAGCCTGTTTATAGCCCTGATCCTCAACCAGGAGTTTATGGCCAGGGGCTTTATGCGGGCAGTTTTTTTTCTGCCGGTAATTCTTTCTTCCGGCGTGATGATAGGGCTGGAGACAAACAATTCACTTTTGAACAACATGGCGGAGATCATACAGCGCGGCAATTCGATGAAATCGTCGATTACCGGCGTACTCGAAGACATACTCGTTACCGAAGGCGCAGGGAGCGACTTTATGGGGTACATTTTCGATATAGTGAACCAGGTTTATGACATCGCTATGGCTTCGGGCATACAAATTATTATCTTCCTGTCTGCCCTGCAAACAATCCCGCCGAGTATGTTTGAAGCCGCCAAAATGGAAGGCGCTACCGGGTGGGAATGTTTCTGGAAGATCACCTTTCCCATGGTCAGTTCGCTTATCCTCGTCAACATAGTTTACAGTGTGGTGGATTATTTTATCAGGACAGACAACAGAGTGATGGAGAAGATAAACAGAACCTTCATGCAGCGCATGGAATATGGTTTTTCGACAGCTATGGCCTGGATATATTTTCTGGCGGTCATTGTGATAATCGGGCTCGCGGGAATACTTATTTCAAAGAAGGTGTATTACTATGAATAAAAAAGGGACGGCGGATTTGGGCGGATTTCTGGAACGCAACCGCCTGTCCAACGGTTACCTTCTCAAGAAGACCGCCGGTTCTTTTGTCTATAAGACTTGCCGTGCAATTCTCCTGTTTGGGCTTTGTTTCCTTATCGTGCAGCCGCTGTTGGACAAACTAAGCGTCAGCTTTATGGAACAACGGGATTTATATGACGCCACCGTGATAAGCATACCCCGGCATTTTACCCTGGGAAATTACCTGCTCGCCAGCCAACTGCTCGATTTTTTGCCGTCTCTTTTTCAGACCCTGTCCATCGTGGTCATCAGTTCCGCGCTGCAAATCGCTTCGTGTACCCTGGCCGGTTATGGGTTTGCCCGTTACAAGTTTCCCTTGAAGAATTTTTGGTTTATGTGCGTAATGCTGATTATCGTTGTCCCTCCCCAGACCATCATGGCTTCGCTGTACCTAAATTTCCGCTTTTTTGACGTTTTTGGAATAATCCGCCTTATTGCCGGGGCGCCGTTAAATCTGCTTAACAGCGCGGCAGGTTACTGGCTGCTTTCTGCGGCGGGAATGGGGCTGAAAAGCGGATTGTACATCTTCATGCTCAGACAGTATTTTCGCGGTGTACCGAAAGAACTTGAAGAAGCGGCGTATGTGGACGGTTGCGGCAGGTTTGCGACCTTTATCCGCCTCATGCTTCCCGACGCTGCGCCTATGCTTACTTCGTGTTTTTTGTTCTCCTTTGTATGGCAGTGGACGGATTCTTTTTACTCGACATTGTTTCTGACAAATTACAAGATGCTTGCGAGCGGACTCGGCGGCCTTGCCGACCGCCTTGCGGAATGGTGGGCTGTGATAAACGGCAGTAATAGTGTTGCGAGTACCATAGCGCCTGTTGGATATACCCAGGCCATTATCGCTACGGGAATGCTGATGTGCCTTGCCCCGCTTGTTTTGCTTTATATCATGGCGCAGAAGGCTTTTGTGGAGAGCCTGAGCCAGACAGGGATCAAGATGTAGGTTTCAACGCGGAAAAAGACGCTTGAAATAAATTTTTTTAAGTTATGGAGGCAGAAGATGACGAAGAAAGCAATACGAATGGGATTAACGGTGTTTGCGTTTATGATGTTTGCGGCGTTTCCCCTATGGGGGGGCGGTGAAGGCCAAACAGGAGCTGCCCTCAAAGGCATGGACATTACCATTGGCAACTGGTGGGCCGACTGGGATGTAGCTACACGTAAGGCGAACAGTGACGCCGAAGAACGATTGATAGCTTACCGTACAAAAATTCAAAAAGATTACGGTTTTAAGATACGCGAAAAAAACATCAGTAGTTGGGAACAAATGGTGCAGCTTGCGGCTACTTCTACCATGACCGGAAAGCCCGCGGCGTCTATCTTTGTACTTCAGCCGAACTGGGCCATGATGCTCTATAGCCAGAAACTGCTCTATCCGATAAGCGACAGTAAAGCTATTGATTTATCAGCCGTGAAGCCTGTCGAGTGGAACCATGATGTCAGCGCCGCTTTTACGTTTGGCGGTAAAGCCTATGCCTTTTCTGTCGGTTACGGTACAAGCCAGCACGCAATGGGCGTATTTTTCAATAAACGCCTCTATGAAGAAGCCGGCCTGGACCCGAACCTTCCCTATGATATGCAGAAGGCGGGGACCTGGACCTGGAACGCCTTTATGGATATATGCAAGAAGCTTACCAGGGACATAAACAACGACGGTATTATCGACACCTATGCCTTTACCGCGGATTTATCTACCGAAATGCTTGACGCCATTGTAGCCAGCAATGGCGCCAATTATGTGGACAAAGACGCCTCCGGTAAATTTGTCAATGCTTCCGGTAGACCCGAATTTTTACAGGTCCTGCAGTATGCCCTCAGACTGAACAACGAGGGGGTTCTTATGCCGCGGCCTCAGGATTCAAACTGGGACTGGTACAAGCCCATGTTCCTGGGCGGGAAGGTGGCAATGATGGTGTCTCAGCAGTATGTGGCTCAGGAACTGCGCAATATGGCGGATGACTGGGGCTTTGTGCTTTTCCCCAAGGGGCCGAATGTTTCCACATACCGGTACAGTTCTGATGAAAATGTTTTTGTTATTCCCAGCACTTATTCCGCCGCCGAGGTGGATAAAATACTGTTCGCCTTCCAGTTGTGGCATACCCCAATTGACGATGATCCTGACGCATGGAAAGACGATCAATACAGTATCTACCGCGACTTCCGGGCCGTTGACGAAACACTTACGATGATCCGCGATCCCAAGTACGGTTCAATGAAGTACTATGTTTTTATCCCCGGCCTGGAGAGAGGCGATATTGCCTGGAATATGTGGTGGGACGGGGTTGATCCGGCCCAACTTGTCGAATCGGTCTCCCAGTCCTGGGATGCCCTGATCAACGATGTGAACGGTATTATCAAATAGAGACGTTATGCCGGAAACTGCGGTTTTGATACGCCAGGGTTTCCGGCGTTTGTATACAGCGAGGCGGATTTAAAGTATTTTATTTCGTGTTGAGGGTTTAATGCCGCCGGTCCCGGCAGAAGAACCGCCGGTTAACGGATTGCTTTTGAATTAGTGTCTGTCCACAAAACAGGTTACTTTGTGGACAGACCTTGCATTTTTTCACCTAAAGGTTACGAAAATGCAGATTTTAAGGTAGTCTGTTCATAATGTGTCTACATTATAGACAGACACGAATTATACAGAGGGGGATAGATTGTATTTGACAGGATTACCGGCAGGATGTAAGATGATAATATATATTTACTTAATGCGTTAAGTAAAAATCAATTAACGAGGGTAAGAAATGAATAGTTCTTTGCTGAAAAATGCGGCTTCATTGCCGAATATTCCCTGGGAGGCGCGTCCTTCAGGCAGCGATCCGAAAAAAGAAATCTTGTGGCGTTATTCCGGGAATCCGATCATCCCGCGTAATCTGACCATACATTCCAACAGTATTTTTAACAGCGCGGTGACGCCCTACAAGGACGGTTTCGCGGGGGTATTCCGCTGCGACGACACCTCCCGGCGCATGAACATCCACGCGGGCAGGAGCAGGGACGGCATAAACTGGACCATCGACGATGAGGTGATAGAGTTTATCAAGACCGCCCCCGGCCTGCCGGATTCGGAGTACAAGTACGATCCCCGTGTGGTGTTCGTGGAGGACCGCTGGTACATCATCTGGTGCAACGGCTACCACGGCCCCTGCATCGGTTTGGGCTATACCTTTGACTTTGAAAAATTCTATCAGATGGAAAACCCCCTGATGTTTTTCAACCGGAACGGCGTTCTTTTTCCCCGTAAGATAGGCAAAAACTACGGGATGTTGAGCCGCCCCAGCGATTCGGGACATACGCCCTTTGGGGATATCGTCTATTCCGAAAGCCCGGATCTTACCTTTTGGGGCAGACACCGGCACGTAATGGCCCCCCTTGGCTCAGAAAGCGGCTGGCAGAGCACGAAAATAGGCGCGGGTCCCGCTCCCATAGAAACAACCGGGGGGTGGCTTCTCTTCTATCATGGGGTGTTGACAAGCTGCAACGGTTTTGTCTATTCCTTCGGCGCGGCCCTGCTCGACCTTGACGAACCCTGGAAGGTCATAGCCCGTTCCCGGCCCTATCTGATCAACCCCAGAGAACCCTACGAATGTGTCGGCGATGTGCCGAACGTCACCTTCCCCTGCGCCTGCCTTGTGGATGGCGATACGGGCCGGCTGGCGATCTATTACGGCTGCGCGGATACCGTAACCGGACTGGTCTTCGGCACGGTAGAAGAAGTGGTGGATTTTGTAAAATCAAACGCCCTGTAGGGCATTAAATAGACGAGGAAGAATTTGGGCGCATCTGGCCGCTATGCGGCCAGACCGGGCTATCGCTTCAATCTTTTTTACCCGCCCGGAGCGGGCAAAAAAAGATTTCCGCTCTATTCCTTGCGCGGAAAAACAGAGAGGGTCCCGCAGATTGCGTTGATCCGCAGACAGCCTGGGACCTGCGATTGGGTGGATACCCTGTATTTTTTCAGCGCGGCCCCTTTACCTACAGGAACCCCTAAAGGGCATGACGGGCAGGCCTTTTTTGGCGAAAAGCGGGGTAGGCCCGTATTTTACCCAGCAGTAGCGTACCAGTTCCGGTTCTGTTACGCCTTCCGCAGACACAAGGACTGTCGCGCCGTCTATAGCTGCCGAAGCGGGACGGTATGCGCCGTCAGGACCAGCCGCTTCAAAGCCCTTTAGTTCCCCCCGGACTTCGAGGCCGTCCCCGGCATTCGCAAAGTGCACCCGCAACGCGCTTCCTTCCCGGACCGCATGGGAAAAAACCGGACCGTCGGCGGCAATGGGCCGGCGGTATACCTTTTGCAGCGCCTGGAGAGCAAGGCGGAAGCCCACAGTCTGTTTGTCCAGGGGATGAATATTGTCAAACTCCCCGCAGTCGATGATCACCGCCATGCCGGTATTTGCCACGGTACAGGATATTTTGTACTGATTTTCCCGCAATACCGGCCAGTTTTCCGTTGCCGTTCCGTCATCGGTTTCTTTTTTTGAAGCGTACATCGGGAGCTGGACGAACAGGAAGGGGAGGGCGTCATCGCCCCAATCGCTTCGCCATTGCTCGATCAGGTAGTACATCAGATCCGCGTAGTCCTCCGCGCGGGGATCGTCTTCCTCGCCCTGGTAGTACAAAAAGCCTTTTAATGCGTAAGGCGCTATGCGGCGTATCATGGAATGATAGAGATTCGCCGGGCAGTAGGGGCTTTCCCTCCCCGCCGGCTGGGGCCAGGGACATTCCCCACATTCGGCGTTGAGAATTTCCCAGCTTACACCGGGTTCTTTCGCCCGCCGTTCCTGAATCCGCTGGTCCCAGGCTCGCCATTCCTCAAAGTAGGCGTTCATCTCCGCTTCGTACTGCCCGCCGGTCTTTCCGTTTATAAGCGCATCGTAGTCCTTAACGCAACGCTGCCCTGCGGCGCTTTTCAGCAGTTGTTCCCGGCTCATCCACGCGCTCACGCTTGTCCCGCCCCAGGAACAGTTTATGATGCCGATGGGTACACCCATATCGGCGTTCACTTTCCGGGCGAAAAAATACGCCGCGGCGCTCAGGGCGGCGGCGGTATCGGGGCGGCATTCCCGCCAGCGGCAACGCTGCTCGTCCCGCAAAAACACTTCGTCAACAAACGCCCGCTTTACAGGCTGATAGAAGCGGATATCCGGGTAGTCCGCCGCCGCAGTTTCCGCCTTCCCGTTACGGCAGTCTTTAAGCTCCATCTCCATGTTGCTCTGCCCACCGGCAAACCACACGTCACCGAAGATGACGTTTTTAAAGAGAATCTTTTCCCCACCGCCGGTAATCTCCAGGTCCCCCCGTTCCCCCGCCTTGTGGGGCGGGAGGCTGAGTTTCCACACGCCCCCTCTAACCCTGGCGGAGACTTGCGTACTTCCAAAAGAAAGGGTTACCGGGATGTTGTCTTCCCCCACGCCCCAGACCGGAACATAAGCGTCGCGCTGTAAAACCATGTTGTCCGAAAAAACCGGAGCGGCTTGTAACGTTGAATGCATCTTTATTCTCCTGTCAAACTTTTTGCAGCCCCCACAGGCAGCTTTGAAAATCTCCCCACAATGAAGGAAGTCGGATTCCGGCCTGCATGAGGACTTCTCCCCTTGCGGTATAGCTTGTCTTTCCGGTTACCCGGTAGGTAAAACCGCCGTCAAGCCCCGCAAGCTTGAGGACCGTAAGGCCGGGGTTCGGGACGCCAAGGGTTCTAGCGTAGAAGGCAAGAGCGCAATCCTTGCCGGGACTTACGACGATCCACGCCGTCTCGTTGCCGTCATTCCTGTCGTCCTTAAAGGGACTTTTAAGGCGGTAGAGGTCGCCTGTTTGTATGAGCCGCCGGCGCTCCTTATAAAACGCAATCTGCCGCCGGAGGGTGTCTTTTTCTTCGGCGGACAGCGCGCCTAAGTCAATCTCGTATCCGAAAATCCCCGACATCGCCACGTTACCCCTGGTTTCAAGGGGGGTGATCCGTCCGCACTGGTGGTTTGGGACAGCGGATACGTGGGCGCCCATGGAGGAAAGGGGGTAGGCGAGGCTTGTCGCGTACTGGATTTTGAGCCGTTCGATGGCGTCGGAGTTATCGCTGGTCCAGATCTGGGGCATATAGTAGAGAATCCCCGGATCAAAGCGTCCGCCGCCGCCCGCGCAGCCTTCAAAAAGCACGTCCGGAAAGGCGGAAACAAGGCGTTCCATCATTTCGTAGACCCCCAGGACATAGCGATGGGAAGTTTCCCGCTGCCGGTCCGGGGGCAGGGCAGGGGAGCCGGCTTCCGTAAGAGGCCGGTTCATATCCCATTTGACGTAACTCACCGGGACTTCCGTCAAGACGGCGGAAACCATGCGGATAACGGCCTCCCGGACTTCGGCGCGGGTCAGGTCCAGAACAAACTGATTGCGGATTTCCGTCCCACGGCGGCCTTTGACGTGGAGATGCCAGTCGGGATGTTCCCGGTAGAGCCGCGAATCCGGGGATACCATTTCCGGTTCAAACCAGAGGCCGAACTGGAGCCCTGTTTCCCGGATTTTTACGGCAAGGTCTTTAAGACCCTCAGGCAGTTTCCGGCGGTCTTCAAACCAGTCGCCGAGGCTGGAGTTGTCGCTGTCCCGGCGTCCAAACCAGCCGTCGTCAAGCACGAAAAGCTCAATCCCCAGGGCGGCGGCTTCCCTGGCCATATCGAGGATCTTGTCTGCGGTAAAGTTAAAATACGTGGCTTCCCAGTTATTTATGAGTACAGGCCGTTCCCGGTCCTGGCCCCGGATAAGGTTGTTCTGGTATAGTCGGTGGAAAGTCCGGGAGAGGCCGCCCAGACCCCTATGGGAAAAAACCATGACGCATTCGGGAGTCTGAAAACTTTCCCCGGCTTCCAGCTTCCATGAAAAGGTTTCCGGGTTAAGCCCCATGAGTACCCGCGTACTGCCGAACTGGTCCCGAACCGCCAGGGCGCTAAAACTACCTGAATATACCAGGTTGAAGCCGTACACAAGGCCCCTTTCCTCACCGGCGGAAGGTTCGGCCAGGGCGATAAAGGGATTTTGCTGGTGGCTTGAGACGCCCCGTGAACTTTCGATAAGATGAGCGCCGCCTTTAAGCGGCTGCCGGACAATATGCCGCTCCCGCGCCCAGGAACCGGCAAGGTGAATGCTGTCGAATTCCCCCGGCGGCAGATCACAGGACAGGGAAAAAGCCCTGGTGAGGAAGCAGGCTTCCTGCCCGCCGTTGAAGAAACGGACGCTCCGCACCAGCGCCCCGGTATCCGCGAACATCGTGTAAAGCAGATCGACGGAAAGACCCGTAAGCCCGTCTTCCAGCCGGACCGTAAGGGTATCCGCCTCCTCCTGCCGCGAACACCAGAGGGCAGGCAAGCCGGGCAGCGCGGGTTTTCCCGGCGTAACCCGGTGGGAATGGTAACGCAGGCATGAAATAACGCTGCCGTCCGGGTTGACCACACGGAACGCCGGGGGACGAAAATCCGACCCCCCTCCGGAAGGATACTCCTGGTACAGGCTGTCTTCCACGTTTTCATAATCCACAGAGGCCGGGTCTTCCGCGTTCCGCATATCCCTCAGGCAAACAAGGCTGGAAAGGTCCTGGGGTTCGGAAAGTCCCTGTCCCCAGTAGACATTGCCGATAAGTCCGGAAGGATAAATTTTTAACACATAACTTGTCGGCGCTGACTGGAGGTGCAGCAACGAGTCTTTTTCATGAAAGAAGAACGGCATATTTCACTTCGCTCGGCTGTACGGGGGCGGCGATAGATTGTTTTATTACCAGCCGCCCGTCGATAAAAGAACGCCCTTTGGATATGTAATCGGAAAATTCAATATGCTGTATAAGCAGATTAACCGCCAGTTCGCTCATGCTTGATATATTGAATTCAAGGCTGGTAACGCCGATTCCGGCGGTAACCACTTCGCTTTCATTGTCAAAGCTCACAAGAGATATGTCTTTGGGGACCTCCAGGCCCGATTTTTTGAGTTGATTGATGACGATTCCCGCTATCTGATCGTTGTTACAGACATAGGCGGTATAGTTATCCGGGCAGAGCATGATTTCGATATAAATACCTTTGCTGTCCCGGTCTTCAATCGCCGCTTCGCAGGGGAGGCCGGCTTCCATCATGGCCTTGCAGAAACCGAGGTATCTGTCCAGGATGCTGGTCGTTGCGGCAGTTGAGCCGATAAAGCCGATTTTTTTATGTCCCGCAGTAATAAGCAGTTTGGTCAGGTTGTAGGAACCGAGGAAGTTGTTTGACGCCACGCAGTCGCAGGAACCTATCTCGGAGTAAAAATCAAGAAAAACGCATTGGGAAATTTTGGAAGTGATCATGGTTATGTAGGAGTCCCGCATCTGTCCCAGTATGATAATGCCGTCGATTTTTTTTGCGTTCAGCATAGACGGAACGGTACACTTCATCTCGTCCTCGTCACTTATAATTTCCAGAACCCCCAGGTAATGAGTCTGTTTTATTACCCCCAGCAGTTTTTGATAAAAAATCCAGTAGTAGGAACTTTCGCCGACAAATTTTGAGGAAATAAGGATGCCGATAATGTAGTGCCGGCCTTCCCGCATATTCCGGGGAAGGCTGTTGTACACGTATCCCAATTCTTCCGCTTTCCGAGTAATCGCTTTCCGCAGTTCGCCGCTTACCCCGTCCTTGCCGGACAGGGCTTTACTGACGGTTACGGTGCTTACCGCCAATTCCCGGGCAATATCGCTCATCTTTACAGTAGATTTCATATAGCCTTCAGTTACTTAACGCATTAATATATTTTAGAGGGGTTTGTCAAGGGTCCGGCGGATAAACCGGCAATAAACCACGATGAATCTACGATTCCTGGAACCTTTGGTTCCGGGAGTTTCACGGAGATGAAACCCGATTAGTAATAAAAACTCCGTGTTCCTCCGTATATCTCCGTGGTTAAAATTTCTATACGTTTATCCGGCTAAAAGCAGAAAAATTCCTGAAAAGCCCCGTAAAAATTTATAATAGACTTGTTCGATAACCCGGTTGGTTGTCTCACAAGTCTTGCGGTTTTTCAGGCTAAAGCCTTGTAAAACCGCGTTTTTTAGCGGAAGTTGTTTAAAAACTGAAGTTTCTAAACAACTCTAATCTGCTTTTTTGGGTCAGAATTCCGGAATATTTACTTAATGCGTTAGGTAATGCCATAGCCTGGAGTTTGCCGGAAGGGGAAGGAGGGGGAACTGGTCAATGTGGAAATGTACTTCAATCCGGATACCTATGAAGCGGTATGGCTGGAGTTTCATACAAGGAAGTTTTTTACTGGGCAGGACATCCGCAGGGAACCATGTACGAACATATCGCCGCCTACACAGAGATGCCCGTCTTCGTTTAACCCGGAGACAACCGGTATACGGGAAAACCGGCGCCGGCTTTCTTATAAAAGCAAAAAGAAGGGTAATAAACCGCATGGAGGAAATTGAGAGGATGCTCGGTAATGGCAAAATAACCGGGGAAAAGGCGGCGGAACGTCTTTGCGGCAATCAATATCGCCCAGACAAGGCGGTTAAGAGAATCACTGGTGAGTAAAGGGGAGCAGTTACTGGCGTCAACCGTGTGATACGGGGTGGGAGTTGGAACAACAACGCGCAGAACCTGCGTTCAGTGTATCGAAACAACAACATTGGCTTCCAGCTGGTGCGTGGCCCCGTTGGGGCTTCTGAGCCCTACGGAATGTTAAACAACTGCGGAACAAACCGCTTCCCGCAAAGCAAGCCCTCGAAGAGGCAGGCAGCTTTACGAATTCGAATAACCCTTTTCTGCCGATATGCGGAAACTCCCCGGAAAGATGGAAAGTTTTTTTTTATACCCCGTACTCTGCGCGGGATTCCAAAATTGAAAAAATTCAATCACGCCGAACATAAGGTTCGGCCAAACGAACAATACGAACTTTTTTGCAGAGACATTCCTCCGTTCGTGTCTATTCGTGGTTAAATTCTTCCTCGCCCGCCGCATCGTCAACCATGCAGGGGTATGGAACCTCCATTGGGGGGGTAACGGAAGTCCTGCTGTAGTTAGAGGGCGTTTTTTCAGGTGATACGCGCTGGTTCGGTACGCCTGTGGCCTTTTATCCCTATCTACAATATTTT